>CAZVFM010000024.1:3366-16227 GCA_964626095.1 uncultured Roseivirgaceae bacterium
AACAACATTCCAATTGAAGCCGCAATTAATCCATAAACCAATGGATTAATTTCTGTTGCTATACCAAGACAAAGTAACCAGGTCATCATTCCCATTACCATAGAGTTAATGGCACCGCTTGCATTCGCACGCTTCCAATACAACGCGGCTGTCATGGGCACAAACAACGAAACCAAGCTGAATATAGAAGACTCAGCAACCAATTCATATATATTGGTACGCCAGCAGGCAAGCACAGTAGCAATGGCACTCATCGCGACAACTGCCAATCGCGTGAGCAATAACATTTGCTTGTCACTCAAAGATTCTTTTCTTAATGGCTTGATGATATTCTCTGAAAGTATGGCAGCAGGTGCAAGCATCGCTGCGCTGGTTGTACTCATGATTGCCGATAACAAAGAACCAAAAAATAAAATCTGAACTGGCAAAGTCGTATGTGCCAGTACCATAGCAGGCAATACCAATTGAGCATCATCAGCAAGAAGTTGCTCCGGATATAAATACCTTGTCGCTAAACTTATAAATAATGGTAACATTGCTACTGTTAAATAAAGCGCAGCCGCTATGTAACATGACTTCCATGCAATGGAAGAACTTCCTGAAGACATCACCCGTTGAAAAACATCTTGCGAGGGGATAGATCCTAAACCCAAAACAGACCACGCGGCTATCCATGCAATGAATGCTTTTGGGTTGGCATCAGGAAAAAATCGAAACGTATCTGCAGGCACCTCTCTGATGATAGTCATTGCACCACCCGCTTTTTCTGCCATGATATAAGCCAATATAGCAAGGCCTGTAATGATGAGAATACTCTGCACAAAATCTGTAATGGAGATGGCCCACATTCCACCAATAAAAGTGTAGAAAGTAACTATAGCTGCACTTATCAATATTCCCGCAATTATTCCTGTGTCGGCTACTGCGTTTAAAATTAGACCCATTGCCACCAGTTGGGCAGCGATATAACCAAAGTAAGAGGGAACCATTAAAAAAGCGGCTAGTAATTCGGCTCGCTTACCGAAGCGCACGCGAAACAAATCACCCAGGGTGAGTAGATTCATTTTATAGAGCTTCCGTGCGAAGAAGGTTCCGAACAAAATAAGACAAAGTGCTGCACCAAAGGGATCTTCTATAACAGCAATTAAACCTCCATGCAAAAATTCAGATGATGCGCCAAAAACTGTTTCTGACCCGAACCAGGTTGCAAACAATGCCGAGGCACTTAGTAACATCGGCAGGCTTCGACCAGCCAAAATATAGTCTCCGGAACTCCTTACTTTTCTTGATGCCCAGGCACCAAGTGCAATGGTTAACAGAAGATACAGAAAGATTGAAACTACCAGCAAGTTGTTGCAGAATTAACAAATTATTCTGCAAAGAAATACCGAATTACAAGAAATGCAACGAAAATGTACTTTACAGTAAATTCAGTATTTCTGACAACACCATTAGTATTGTTTCAATAAATACTTAATTACATCTGTAGTAGTTACTATGCCCACCAAAGTACCAGGGTCTTTCTCATCAACAACCGGCAAAGCATGAAACTCTTCGTTTGAAAGAATACCTGCCACTTCTTTTATTGTACTTGTTTGGTGAACCACTCGTGGGTTACGTGTCATTACCTGGCTAATAGTAAGCATCTCAAGAATTGCTTCATCTACCTCATCCTGCCCCTCAAGTAATCCTGAAAAGGTTAACCTGTTAATATCTGTTTTGCTGATTATACCTACCAGCTTTTTCCCCTTCACAACAGGTACATGTCTTATCTTTTTTGCCTGTAGCGCTTTTAAAACATTTGTTAGCTTATCTTCAATTTGCACAGTAAATACCTCCTGGGTCATTATACTGCTTACTTGTTCTCGTTGCTTCATATGCTTGTCCTTTAGTTTTTCGAATGTATAAACAAGCATAAAGTATCATTATGATGAAAGTCTACTCATAAACTGATTTATATCAGATATAATTAAATCAATTATAACTTACTTAGTAAAATTTAACGCTCACAAAATATACGCGTGAAATTCAGGTAAACTAAAGGTTGTACTGTTGTAAAAGTATTTGGGTTATTTTGGGTTTTAGGCCGGAAGGTAGAATTTCCGGCCTTTAATTTTTACCAGGCTTTGGTACTCTCCGGCTTTTTCAATTGAAACGTACGAGAAATATTGAATCCAAAATTGATATCCCCCTTAAAATAATCGCCCGAAGTCTCTGTAATAATGGCCCGCTCAATCATACCCCATGCATTGGTAAAGTGAAGTTGAAAAACGTGCCCACCCGTTTCAATATCAATACCAATAGCTATTGGGTTTGTGTAAATTGAATTCTCATTCGGATTTACCCTGTAATAGTACTCCGCTGTCAATGCTAAACTGCGAGTGATTTTATGCCTGGCGCCAATCCCCATTGCAATCAAACTATTGTCTTCTGTTTGCTGATCTACAGTATTCCTATGCACAAAACTGGGCATTAATTGTAAAGAGAAGTTTGAGTTGATTTTTCTTGCTATTAACAGTTGGGTAGTATAGGCCAATCTGTCGTTAAATAAAATTTCAGGCATATCTTCTTTTCGTGGACTTGTTTTTACAGTTATACTGCTTAAAACTGTTAATGATACCGGAAAACCATCCAGCTCTTGCTTCAATACCTTGCCCTTAAAATAACCATCAAAACTTTTATCAAATGAACTTCTTCCTATGCCTATCCCTATCCTATCGCTAATCCCATATTCCAGGCCAAGTCTAATAAACGCATTGTCCAATCCAAAAAAATTATAGGCTCCGGAGTTTATTCTGCCAAAGCGATGCATAATAAGAAACTCTAACTCTCCATTTCTTCTTGTCTCAACAGAATGACCATTCACTATGCGTGAACCTTTAAATGTTTGTATTACCGGAATAGGTTTATCCTCGGTCTCTGTTTCAAGCATTTTCAGTAAATCATCTTGAGCCAATAGATTCATTGGCAGCAGCAAAACAAAAAGAAGGAGCAATTTAATTTTCATATGGTTTATAAACAAAGCTTACAGTTACTTCTACCTCCTCCGCTATATTCCTCCATAGCAGGGTTGGTATTTTTATTTTGTAGTCTTCCAGTCGCACCATAAACTTAGCAAACATTTCCACCTTATTCTCAGAATATTTAATTACACCAGGAATTTCCACCTCTTTGGTCACCCCATGAATAGTTAACTTGCCTTTGGCTACAACATTTTGCTCGGGCAATTCTTTAGTGAATTCTGAAATTTTGCTCTGAAAAAATGCACGCGGATATTTATCTGACTCCATATACTTTTCATTGAAGTGCTCCTGCATTAATGATTTCTCGAATTGAAATTCATTAATAGGTACAGAAAATGCTATCTCAGCCTTATCCGCATCAAAAAGACTATTTGATTTGTTATTTACCGCCCTGATGTCTTCTACAGGAGCTGAAGAAAAAAATGTCACTAAACTTGTTTCGAGTTTATATTTCTGAGCACTAACAAGTTGAACACTTAGGTATAGTAAAAGAATAATTCTCATACTCAATTATTATTAGCACCATCATCTACCCAACAAGCGATAAGCGCAATTTGATCGTCAGTTAACGAAGTAGCACCTGCAGGCGGCATTGTTTTGGCTGTAGTTCTGGATTTTATTGCTTGCGCATTGGATTGAATATTCGAAAAAATTGTCCAGTTAGGAAGACCTGTTCCTGCAACATGGCAAGTAGCCACTGCGCATCTTGTATCTATGATATTTTTAATTGCCCCAGAAAAACTTGTGCCTGTATCACCACGCTCCACATTGGTATTTAAACTGATACTACACTCTTCAGAATCTCTTACTGTGATAGTATATGATCCGTGTTTTAAATTATCAAAACTTGCATTTGAACTAAAACTACCATTGTCTAGTCTATATTGATAAGGTGGTATCCCCCCACTAGCTTCAACCGTAATCTTACCATTGTCGGTTAAGCACTCATCATCTATTTCTGTAATTGCTGTGGCAGCCAAATCGCTTCCTCCAGGATTTACCGTAGCCTGGATGCTACGCTCGCAAGCTTTTGCATCTTTGACTATAATGGTATAAGTACCTGCACTCAGGTTACTAAAGGCATTTGCCTGACCGAAACTACCTCCGTTAATATTGAATTGATAAGGAGCTTCACCACCAGAAGCACTTGCCACAATACTGCCATCATTACCAGTACAGCCTGTGGCATCTGATGTACTGGTAATGTTAATAACTAAGTCTGACAAGCTACAATCAAAGGGCTGAGGCTCATCATTTGTTGTACATGCCGCTATGAATAAAAGCATTACACATTTCACGCAGAAACCTACTGAACTGATGTTTAATTTAATGTTTCTCATAATAGTTTATATCTAAGATTAAAGAAAGCCCCCGCACTATTCAACCTCATCTTCCCTTCACCCAATTGCTTGAGGGGGGCTTTGTAATAAGGTTCTACTTGAAAATCAATATAAGGAGTCAATGACCGTGTTACACCAAGCGAAATATTTAATACAGCAAGCCAGTCCCGGCTCAGGCCATCATACTCTAGCTGGTATAGTGTACTGTTGTAATTATCCTTAAAAGTATAAAGCTCATTCATCATAATATATGACGAAAATCCTGTGCCTAAGTAAAAATTGGTTTTGCTCTTTTCATTAAAATGTACATATAGATTGACAGGGATTTCCAACATACTGCATGTACCTTCCAATTTTTGATTAGGATAATAGTAACCCCCACCATAGCTTCCTTCCGGATCAGGATCGTTGTAGGACTTTTTTGTATAATAAATTCCAGTACTGATTGAGAAAGCTGGCCCTAAGTAATACTCCATGGCTACACCTGCGTTGAACCCTGGTTTGCCAGGTTTGAAGAATTGTAAGGAAGTAAGGTCTGGAGAAAGGGCTAGTTTCAGCAGTAGTTTTCTTGATTCGTTTAGCGCTTCATCCGAAATAGAATCATCCAAAGCAACTTCCTTAGTAGTACTATCTTGGCCTTGATCAACAACTTCTATTACTTTATCAATCTTTAATTCAATAGCATCGGCTTCTTCACTTAACACATACTGTCCAGTTTCATTATTTTCGTACGTAAACTTCTCAGAAATGGTTAACTCCACAGCGGGTTGAACCATCATTTGACCAGTACTCAGAATATGAGAATGGGTAACATTGTCTGGTACATTTCTATTTTCTAAAGACTTACTTTCTGTGGGAGTTGCTCCGGAAATTGACTGAATTACTTTATCCTTTCCGGTATTTGAGTCTTCAATTGGATCTAACACTTCTGTCGATGGTTGCGCGCTGTCTATCAACACATTCCATGCGATAAAAACGGCAACAAAGAAGAGTAGTGAAGCAATTAAAAAGTACTTGCTTTTAGGAACAAAGGGGGTTGGCTTTACATCCAGCCTTGTGGCTAGACGATCCCAGTCTTCTGGATTATAAACAGGTTTATGCTCCGCAGCCGCATCCTGAAAAATTTTATCAAGTTCTTCGTCAGACAGATTATGCATAAATAATCCGATTTTGGTATTCAATCATTGCCCTCAATTTTTCCCTTGCTTTTGAAAGATGAGATTTTGAAGTTCCTGAACTGATTTCTAGTTGGTTTGCAATTTCTTCATGTGTATACCCATCAATTACATATAAATTAAATACAGTACGATAAGATAACGGTAAGCGCAGTATCATTTCCATTAACTCTTCATATGCAAGATTATTCAAAGTCATATTGCTGGCGGCAACATCAATTACTTGGTTTGTGCTGATATCCTGTTGATAAAGATGCTTTACGTTTTTTCTATAATGATCAATCGCAGTATTAATCAGTATTCTTCTTAACCAGGACTTAAATTCTGTTTCTTGACTAAACTGATTAATTCGTCCAAATACTTTCATAAACGCATCGTTCAAAATCTCTCTTGCATCTTCAATGTTATTGGCATACCGCAAGCAAATACTTAAGGAATAAGAATAGTAATGCTGATAGAGCATACGCTGGCTATCGCGATCCCCTTCTATGCAACCCTTTATGAGTAGCAACATGGTATTCTCTTCCTTTTGTTTATCTAAATTTTGCACGAGACGGACATTTTACGCAAAGGGTTGCCTCTATTTCAATAAAATGTAGCGAAAAATTCTAAATAATGAGGCCTGGAGTGCAAAAACAAGGTAGGCTATAAAATGAACAACCCCCAGAATCCTTGACTCCGGGGGCAGCTCATTGTCTATAGTTGGCTTTAATCTGTTGTAAATGTAAACCGAAAAATAAAACTGACAAACTCAAATTAATTATTTTAATTCTAATTCTGATGAGCTGTCATTTTTGTCGATAAATGACAGTTTTTTACCTAAAACTGTTATCAAAAAAATCGAACAAAAATGATCGAAAAATCTGAAATAAAATATTGATGTAAGATTGATGTAAGATTATTATAAGAAATTGACATTATTCGTTTTCAGTCTGATCAACTGCTAAAGAATCCACAGGGGTATCCAAACTATCGTTATTGAGGTAGGTTTGTTTAATTCTTTCTTTTAACTGTGGTTTAGATCCGGGAAAGGTGGTGCGACTGCTAATATCATAACTCGCATACAATAAAGCAGTCATAAACAGCGTACAAATAATTAAAAAGATGCGTTTTGTTTTTCTTCTATCAGGCATAAAAATCAAAAAAAAAATTACTTCAGCTGTATTGCATAAACACTGCTTTGTGCAGTAATAAAAAGTGTCTTTCCATCTGTTCCTCCGAAAGCACAATTTGTACTTACTTCCGGAGTAAGTACCGTGCCAAGATGTTTACCATCAGGAGAGAAAATAACTATACCTCCCGGACCAGAACAAAAAAGATAGCCTTTAGCATCAACTTTCAATCCATCGGGTGTGCCGGGGCCGTCCAACTTATTCGCATCATAAAATAATTCTTTACCTGTAGCCTTCCCTTCTTCATCAAGGCTAAACTTCATCCATTTGTGATCAATTTCGGATTGCGTAACATATAGAGTTCTTTCATCCGGTGAAAATGCAATGCCATTGGGTCTTACCATGCTGCTGTCAATCAAATACAGTTCTCCCTTCTTATACCGGTAAATGCCATTGAAACTTAATTCTTTTTCAGGATCATTGTCTTGCCCACTTAAACCATAAGGAGGATCTGTAAAATAAATACTGCCATCTGATTTAAGCGCGAGATCATTCGGGCTATTCAAACGTAAACCCTGATATTGATCGGCCAGTACTTCGTCAATTCCTGTTGCATTCACTTTTCTTAATAACCTAGAGCTATGCTCACAAATTAATAGATCGCCAGTACCAGTAAAAAGTAATCCGTTTGAATTATAGCTTGGTTCCTGATATACACTTACTCCATTTGCTTCTGTCAATTTATGAATTTTATTGGCAGGTATATCTGAAAAAACCAAAAAACCTTCGGCTGACCAAGCCGGGCCTTCGGTAAACTGAAAGCCAGTTGCCAATTGTTTAAGTTCGGCATTTTCATCAATCAATTCCAACAGGACAGGGTCTATTACCAATACTGATTTGTTTTCATCAACGCCTTCTGTGTTTGTCTTTGATGTACAGGCTACTATCAAGAACAGCAGAACCAACAATAGATGAGCGTATTTTTTTGTTTTCATTTTTTTTTAAGATAAACATTACAAATTGCTGATTTTCAATTACTCATTAGCCATTCTCATTGCGTAAAACCTGTAATGGAGGTGTACCAATTACCTTTCTAGAGTTATACCAACCAATAAACATGGTTAGAAAAATTATTACCAATGCCAATAAGGCAAAATCTATTGAACTGAAACCAAATGCTATTCTAAAAAAATATTTGGCCAGTACCCAACCTGCTCCAACAGAAAGCAAGATACCAGACAACGATGCAAATAAACCAAGATAAGCATACTCAATCAATGTAATACCTATAATTTGCCTGGAAGAAGCGCCAACAGTACGCAACAATACATATTCTCGCATGCGCGCGTACTTACTATTGATTACTGCCCCAGCTAAAACTACTAATCCTGTAATAATACTGAAAAGCGCCATGAATCTGATAACCAAAGCCACCTTATCAAACAATTGATTTACAGTACTAAGTATTAACCTCAGGTCGATTAGCGATACGTTGGGAAATCCAGCTACCAGTTGCGACTGAAAAGCATTGGCAGTTTCGTTCTCCTCAATTCTTGTGGTTGCAACATAAATTTGAGGAGCTTGTTCGAGCACGTCCGAAGGGAAAACAAAAATAAAATTAGGGGGATCTTTAGGCCAATCGACCTTCCTAATACCGCTTATGAAAGCTTTCAACGGAACACCTTGAATGTCAAATACCAAGGAATCGCCAATACTCACTTTAAGATTTTCATGCATACCTTCTGATATCGTAACAAAAACAGAATCCTTTGCGCCCTTGATAAATTTATGTAACTCACCGCTGGTAAGTTTTTCAGATGCATGCAGACTATCACGGTAAGTCACACGATACTCTCTGGTTAAAGCCCAGTTGCGGATACTATCTCTTCCATACTCTTGCCAGGTAGCTATTGGCTTGCCCTTAATTTCAGCTAAGCGACAAGTAATAATAGGCACGACTTGTTTAACCGGTAAATTATACTCCTTCATCAAATCAACAATACCATCTTTTTGAAAGGGCTGTATGTCGAACATTACTGTATTCGACTGGCTGAATCTGTCACTAAATTCTACCTGATCAAGTAAACTGTGTTGTACGGTACTTAAAGTAGCCAGGATAAATGCCCCCAGTCCAAGGGTTGTTATCAAAATGGTGCTTTGGTTATTCGGCCGGAATAAATTTGAAAGTGCATGCTTCCAGATAAAACTAGCTTTGGCAGGGAAAAATTTTCGGGTAATGAACAATAGGAAATAAGCTACCATACCAAGAAATATCAATGCGGTAAGTAAACCCAGAAAAAATATGAGCCCTGTAAGTAGGCTTTGTGTTTGATAACTTGCTATAAGGATTGGAAACAAGGCTATCATTACGATAGCAAACATTCTGAGTTTAGACATACGCGAGGGTAACTTAAAATCAGTTCGCAGTACACTTAAAGGAGATACAAACCTTATTTCTACTAATGGAAGAAGGGTAAATAAAACAGTCACGATAATTCCAACAAGTAGTCCTTCTACAACAGCTGCATAAGAAATCTGCATGTCCAATACAACAGGAATAAATTCCTGAAAAATCGTGGGCAATACAAACTGAATACAAATACCCACCATAACTCCAATTATACTTCCCAGTATACCAATGAAGAAAGTCTGGATGAAATAAATATTGAAAGCCTGCCATCCACTCGAACCGATACAACGCAATACGGCTACCTCCTCTCTTTTCTCCCTGGCATATAGTGTAACTGAACTGGCAACACCTATACTACCAAGTATAAGTGCCATAAAAGCAAGCAAGGTGAAGAAGCTGTATACCGTTGAAAACCCTTCTCCTAAATCTTCCTTTCTTCCTTTAACCGTTTCAATGTCATGTCCGTACTTTCTAACAACAGGTCTAAGCTCTTCAAGTAAATCGTTTGCTTCAGTATCGCTATCAGTCTTAATAAACCATCTGTAATTAACACGGCTGCCAAATTGCACCAAGCCTGTTTCTTCCAGTTCATCCATTGAAATGTAAACCGATGGGGTGAATGTGCTAAGTATGCCCCCACCACCTGGAATTTTAATCACTTCACCAGCCATGCGAAAAGTTTTCTGACCAATCCGTACAGAATCTTCAGAACTCATTACATACTGACTCGCCAGGGTCTCATCAATCATTGCGGTTCCCTCCGACCGGATAGAAGCATATGCATCATCCGGTTGGGTAACAAGACTTCCATAGAATGGAAAATTACCCCTCAAGGCTACCAATCTTACCAGGCGTGATTGACCCGTACTGGAAAACCTGACCATCGAGGCCATATCAATCTCAAGCGCCTGTTCGTATTTTGCTGAGTCAACCATTTCAATCAACTCCTCTTCAATTGTTCTGTTGGCGCGAATCACCAGATCAGCCCCCAGAAGTTCTTTTGCATTTCTATCAAGGTCACTTTGCAAAGAATAATTTAATGAGCCAATAGCAACAAGCGCTGCAATGCCTGTAATTAAGGCAGAGATGAAAAGAAAAAGACGAGGAAAGTTTCTGCGCGCATCACGCCAAGCCATCCTCCACACCCACCTGTCTTTAAATACTGTTACTGACTTTCTTTTTAATTTGATTATATAATCCATCATTAGTCAGCCATCAATTTTTCCTCAACTATTTTACCTGATTTCATCCTAAGAATGCGTTGTGTTTTTGCGGCCAATTCCAGATTGTGTGTTACCAGCACCAAAGTTGTACCCGCCTCTTTGTTCAACTCAAAAAGTAGCTGCGTGATATGGTCGGCATTTTCGTCATCCAGGTTTCCTGTAGGCTCATCTGCAAATAATATCGCTGGTTTAGTAATAAATGCCCTTGCAATAGCCACACGCTGCTGCTCACCCCCTGAAAGTTGAGAAGGGTAATGGTGTGAACGATCAGCCAAGCCAACTTTTTCAAGCAAAGCCCTGGCTTTTTCTTCTGCTCCTCTTTCTCCACGAAGTTCAATTGGAACCATTACGTTCTCTAATCCGGTTAAGGTTGATAGTAACTGAAAATTCTGAAAAATAAACCCCAGGTGCTGGTTACGAATAAATGCACGATCGTCCTCATCCATAGCATTCATGCGCAATCCCATAATATCAATACTGCCATCAGAGGGTAAGTCCAATCCTGCACAAAGAGCAAGTAATGTGGTTTTGCCACTACCTGATGGGCCTACAATGGAAAGAGAGGTACCTTTTTGCAGATTAAAACTGACATCATCGAGCACTTTGAGGGGTTTTCCGGCACTCATGTACGTTTTTGAAAGGCTCTGAACTTTTAATACTTCTTCTGGCATAGCTATTGAGATAAAGAAATCCAAAAGTTAAACGTTTCAAATGCAAATGTGTCCTAATTTGGAGGATAATTATTTTGAGAATAAAAATCGGTTATGAGAAAATTAATAACCCCTTACCTTATGCTGTTCCTACCCCTACTCTTCTCCTTTCAGGAAAAAGAAAAGGTCATACTATTTTACGGTGACAGCCTTACTGCAGGTTACGGTTTGTCTCCTGAACAGGCTTTTCCTGCTTTAGTGGAGAAAATATTTAAAGACAAGGGTAAACAAGTCAGGGTAATCAACGCTGGATTAAGTGGCGAAACTTCTGCCGGAGGGATGAGCCGAATAGATTGGGTACTTAGACAACCCATAGATATTTTTGTTCTTGAATTAGGAGGTAATGATGGATTAAGAGGTCTTCCTGTTGAGCAAACCGTAAATAACCTTCAGCAGATTATTGATAAGGTGAAAACCAAATACCCAAATACTAAAATTGTATTGGCTGGAATGATGGTTCCACCTAACATGGGTCCTGATTACTCAACACAATTTCAAAAAATTTATCCTGAGTTAGCAAAAAAGAATAAAGCAACACTTATGCCTTTCTTACTTGAAGGCGTGGCTGGTGAGGAGGCCCTTAATTTACCTGATGGAATCCATCCAAATGCCAAAGGTCATCAGCTAGTAGCTAAAAATATGGCTGAAGTCTTACAGGCTTTGCTTTAAACTAAATTCTTTCGAATGTAAGGCGATAAGTGAACGCACCGAACTCACCTTCTGTAAGGATAATATCCATTACAAATTCTTCCTCAGTAAGTGATTCAATATTTGCGGGAAAAGGCAAGCCAAAAAAGCCAAACAAACCGTTGTCACTATAAACTTCATTGGCCGAAATAATTACTAATTGTCCGTCAAAAGTTAAAAACCATGAACCTCGTTCTATCAAATCAGGATCAGAACTGTCACATTTTGAAAGTCCTTCTCTGCTTTCATAAACCTGACCTGCGTTATTTGAGAAAGTAAAAACATTATCAAGGAAGCAATTATCTAACTGAAATTCTCCAAATGGTTCCGTAGCCTCCCTGCCTTCAATTTTAGTAATCCTCCAACTCTTTGATTGCCCCTTAACCCCGGCCAGTAAAACAGATTGTAATTCAATGGGCAGGGGATCCTCATCTTTTTTACAACCTTGAAAAGCAGCAGAAAAAATAAGTAAGACAACCAGCGTACGCAAGGCAAAAAATCTCCTCATCTCGAGTTAGTTTGATTCAATGTTATCGCGTCAAGGAAATAATCCAAATAAATATTCTCCTTACTCAAACCTCAATGAATCTATGGGGTCAAGCTTAGATGCTTTGTAGGCAGGATAGTATCCGGAGATAAGCCCCACCACTATGCAAATAACCAAGCCAACAATTATCCATAACCAGGGAAGAACAAAGGATTCAATGCTCAATATTTTCGCAAATAAATTCCCGATAGCCACACCAAGAACCACACCTGCGATACCACCTAACATGCAAACTACGATTGCTTCTATCAAGAATTGTTGTCTGATTCGTTGAGGAGTTGCCCCCAAGGCCTTACGCACACCCACTTCTCTTGTTCGTTCCGTTACCGATACCATCATGATATTCATCAAGGCGATGGTAGCACCTAATAAAGTAATAAAGCCAACACCAAAGCCCCCAAACTGGAGTGCTGAAATGATTGAATTAAAACTATCCGCCAGCGTTTCGCTTTTTTCAATTTCGAAAGAGTTTTCATCCCCCAGCCTGTCATTTCTTATCTTTCGCATTAGTCCGGTTGCCTCGCCAATTGCATACTCCATCTGACTCATGTCAGTAATGCCAATGGTGATTGTATAAAACAAACTCCTTCCGCCTGCCAAACGATTGGCTACGTTTAAGGGAACATAGACGCTA
>CAZVFM010000024.1:16237-21169 GCA_964626095.1 uncultured Roseivirgaceae bacterium
ATCTGCCCCTTTTCAACAAGCACACCAATTACCCGGAATTTATTTCCGTAAAAAGAGACTTCCTGATTAATTGGATCATCGTTAGCATCAAACAATGTATCGAAAATCTTTTTACCCAAAACGATTACATTGGCCCCATACTCAATTTCAATATTCGAAAAATTTCTTCCCTTGAATAGTTCTAAACCTTTTATAGCCAGGTATTCATCGTTAACTCCACTTACAGAAACATTGGGATTTGTTTTCTTGGATAATCGTTTCACTTCAGCAATACCCGTAAGACCGGTGTGTATACTTATTGCAGATGGATAATTGTATTGCTTGATGAAGCGATTGGCCTCATTAAGATTTACCTTTTCGTAATTTTTTTGGGTTACCCCTGCAGTACTGGTACCTCGATTGACTTTCGAATTTATTTCGAATGAATTTACACCCAAATCGGCTAAACTCGCATTAACAGAGTTCTCAATACCATCAATTGCGGTTAATATTCCAACTAATGAGGTGATTCCTATGGCTACAATGGCGGCTGTTAGTACCGATCGTAAAAGATTTGCCTGCACTGAACGCAAGCCTTCTTTGATATTTTCTTCTAAATTCATGTCTTTATAAGAAACAAATATAAAGCTTAGTGTTGTTTAAATTAGGTAAAGCAGTGATATATGTGGAAACTGAGTGTTAAAACGTTGATTGTAGCCCTCGGGTTATCTTTTCTTCTTTGCGGACAGCTCAAGGCGGCTTACCTCTTCATTCCTATGGATGAAAAACAGAGTAACCACCTGAAAGCCTATGGGATAGCTTATTGGATACTCAAATCGGAAGTAGAAGTAGATTGGCTTTTAAATTATCGCGGAGGCAGTTTTATGGTCAAATATAGTCCTGTCTTTCAAAATGAAATGATCATTCGTGGGGTAGGCTATGAAATGATTTCTGATGCCCAGGCCAATGCTATTCTTAATGAAGTGGCTAGCCCTGCTGTAAATTATGATGTGATGCGCCTTGAAAAATGTCCTAAAATTGCCGTTTACTCCCCTAAAACGGCCAAACCCTGGGATGATGCTGTAACCTTGGTACTCACCTATGCCGAAATACCTTACGATGTTGTGTTTGATGATGAAGTAATGGCTGGTCTTTTACCACAATATGATTGGTTACACCTTCATCACGAAGACTTCACCGGACAGTTCGGAAAATTTTACCGCAATTACAGTATGATGCCCTGGTACCAGGAACAAGTAAGAGAGTACACAGAAATTGCCAGACGTAATGGATTTAATAAAGTATCACAATTAAAGTTGGCGGTGGTAAAAAAGATCAGGGAGTTTGTAAGTGGTGGAGGTTTTATGTTTGCCATGTGTTCTGCTACCGATACATTCGACATTACCCTTGCGGCAGATGGGGTGGATATCTGCGACAGGATTTATGATGGTGACCCTGCTGATCCTAATGCACAAGAAAAACTTAATTTTAATAACACTTTCGCATTTAAAGACTTCACATTAATTAAGGACCCATATTTTTATGAATTTTCGAGCATAGACAATATGCCTCAGGAACGTGGCGTACGACAAGACAATGATTATTTTCAATTGTTTGAATTTTCTGCAAAGTGGGATCCTATTCCCTCTATGCTCACACAAAATCATACAAAAGTTGTCAAAGGGTTTTATGGGCAAACTACCGCATTTAAAAAGCAATATGTAAAAGGAGATGTGGTAGTGATGGGTGAAAACCGGGACCTAAAAGAAGTAAAATATATTCATGGCATAATTGGAAAAGGCTTCTGGACTTTTTATGGAGGGCATGATCCGGAAGACTATCAACACCAGGTTGGTGAAGAGCCCACAGATCTTAACTTGCACCCCAATTCGCCAGGATACAGGCTGATACTTAATAACATCCTATTCCCTGCCGCGAAAAAGAAAAAACAGAAAACCTAACAAAATGTTATTTATGAGTTGGAAACTTAATCCCATACTAGTAGGCATGCTTATTTTTAGTGCCTGCGCAGGGCAACAAAAATTATCCTCTTCCCTCAACGAAGTGGTTACTAAAGAACTTGGAAGCGAATCCTATACAACTGTTGCAAATGAGCGTGATGAGTACCTCCTGTGCTATACCGAGAGTAAATCACCACTAAACAGCTATGCTACTATTAAGTTCTTAATATTAAAGAAGGAAGATAACAAAATCATCCATCGTGCCAATATTAAGGATGGCTACATCAAATGGGTTAGTGAATTTGAGCTCGAAATATTTGAAGTTCCCGGAGTGATTGAAACCGACCAAAACATAGAAGATTACAAAAGCATACTCAATGTTAAAAATTTCATTAAGCAAAAATAAACATATGAAGAGTTATATCTGGATCCTGATTTTTATAGTCTTGTTTGCATGTTCAGAAAAACAAACAGATAGCATAGAGATTTGTGAAGATCATTCGGCTGAAACATTGTGGATAGAACAACTTAATAAAAAAATCAGCAGGAGACAGTCAGGTTATGTAAAGTTTAATGGTCCTGATAAATTTTTGGAATATCATACCGGAATAAGAACCCGACATGACCAGGACTTTCCCGAATACCCGGCCAATTATAGGTTAAAAGAATTAGCAATCGCTAAGCAGCAATCATTTAAATCAATGAATGCTACCTCTGCTGCAAGGTTTGAAACTAATGGAGTAATCGGTTTTACCGAACGAGGCCCTTCAAACACACCCGGAAGAACAAGGGCGCTCTTGGTAATGCCGCAAGATGCAAATCATAATACATGGTTAGCGGGCTCATCTGGTGGTGGAATTTGGAAAACATCAGACAGAGGTCAGTCCTGGTTTAATAAATCGCCAAACTTTCCTACGCTGGCAGTTGCCGCGCTGGCCATGTCAGCTGCCAATCCCAATATAATTTATGCGGGAACTGGAGAATATATTGCCTCGGCAGGAACTGCAATAATTGGAGACGGAATTTTTAAATCAACTGATGCAGGAGAAACATGGTCTCACCTGAGTTCAACAGCAAATAATGCAGACTTTATTTCAGTTACCAGAATTATAGTTGACCCGGCCAATCCTGATATTGTGCTGGCCTGCAGCGCTCCAAATACCTGGAGCAACCAATTCAGCACAACTATTATGCGATCTACAGATGGTGGAAATACATGGACAAAAGTATATGAAGATCAAAATAGTGGCGCTATTGAACAAATTATTGCTGACCCGACTAACTTCAATATTCAATATGCAGCCAAACGCGGCTTTGGTGTGCTTAAGTCAACCGATGCAGGGTTAACATGGCAAAATAGCAATACAGGAATGAGCCCAACTAGCAGGGTTGAAATCGCTATCTCACCTGTTAATCCTTCAAGACTGTTTGCATCAACGGTTGGAAGTGTGACTGGAGCAGATGCAGACTTGTATACTTCATCAAATGGTGCTCAGTCCTGGGATATTGTTGAGGTTACCTACGAAGATAATACTTTCGATTTCCTGGGTGGGCAGGGTTGGTATGACAATACCATTGCTTGTGATCCATATAATGAAAATATAATTTACTTTGGAGGTGTAAGTCTGTTCAAAACAGTACTTGGAAGCGAAAGCGCCAATACAGTATTACAATACAACTTAATTGAAAATAATACATCCAGTTTTATAGCATTTGTAAATTTTGGAGCTGACGCAGCTAATGGCAGATTAGAAGTTGGCGAGTTTGCAGGACTGGGGCAAGTAGAAGTTCAATTCGGTGATGGTAAAACACAAAAAGCACATCGATTTACAGTGCCTGAAGGCGCTACATCTGGTGTGCCAGATGAGAATTACACCTATCAAGACTATGTTGATGTGCCATTTGAGGTTTGGGATGTAACTACAAATAGACAACTCAACGTTTCTTTCAGAGATCAAGACAGAAACAGCATGTTTAACCTTTTGCCTCAGAATACCGAAGGCCCGGCTATTGAACAAAGTCGTGAGTATATTTATGTCAGTGACACCGAATACAATGCTGATGCTCCAAATTCAACGATAGCTGTTGTTGGGGGCCATACCCAACAAAACAAATATTTCTTTTGGCCTGTATTAGCACCTGGAGCAAGTTGGGATCCGGATAATTTGCCTGATTCAAAAATTGAATTATATCCAATAGAAGTACAGCGTGTTGAAGCTGAAACCGAACCTATTGTTGATGTATATGGACAATTCAATTCAAGAAACAGGTTTATCACAATAAGCCAAGATGTGCACCCGGATCATCATTATCTTGTAATGGTTCCTGAAAATGTGCAGGCACAAACCTATTTTGTTATACTAACAACCGATGGCGGTGCATTTTATTCTAATACATCAACCACACCAGGCGTTGCACAAGGCTCATGGAACTTTGCAGGTAGTGGGTATAATACAGGGCAATTTTATGGTGCAGATAAACGCCCTGGTTTTGACCAATACTTTGGTGGTATGCAAGACAACGGTACCTGGCAATCGCCTAATGGAGAAGTTGCTTCCAGTAGCACAAGTTATAATTTTAGAATCGGTGGCGATGGGTTTCAGTCAATATGGAATAATTACGATGATTTAAAACTTATTGGTGGCTCGCAAGGTAACAACTTTGCCCGATCAATTAATGGTGGTAACAGTTGGACTTCAGCCACAGCAGGGCTAACAGGAGAATCACCATTTATATCCAAGCTTGCAAATTCAAAATACAATCCTGATGTACTCTACACTGTGACATCTACGGGCGTATTTAAATCAATCAATTTTGGTGAATCATGGACGCCTACCCCAATTGTAGAGAAGTGGGGAGCTAGCACATTTTTAAATGTTGAGGTTTCGCGTGCTAATGCAAATATTGTTTGGGCAGGCAGCGGAATGATTAATTCGGGGAATGAAAGAAGTTTACACGTATCGACTGATGGAGCTGAATCATTTACGGTAAC
>CAZVFM010000025.1:0-21025 GCA_964626095.1 uncultured Roseivirgaceae bacterium
AGGAATTGAAAAACAAGAGAAGTCATTAAGCACATATATTGATAAAGTATTTGCTGATAGGTATCCGCATTTAAAAGACGAAATTATCAAGTATGAAGGTCAGCAGTTAATTGTTAAAGAGATTGCTTTAAAATTTGCAAAGCAAGTGCTAAAGCATGATAAAGCCTATGCACCATTCACCATGGTTGGCTTGGAAGACAAACAGTTTGAGATGCAGATTTCTGTTGAGGGTATAACAGAAAGGGTAAGGGTTAAAGGAATTATTGACCGGGTTGATTTAAAAGATGGATTGTTGCGTATTGTTGATTATAAAACCGGCAATGATGAAGCCACTCACAAGGGCGAGTTGCAACAACTATTCAATAAAGAAAAGAAAGTAAACAAGGCGGCTATCCAGGTGCTCACTTATGCGCTGCTGTACCAGGAGCATTCAAATACTGATTATAAAATCCTTCCGGGTTTGATTAGCCGAAAAGATCTTTTTAATTCTGATTATGCTTTTGGTTTAACCTTGGATGGAAATGTAATAAGCGATGCCCGTAAAATATTGCCTGAATTCAAACAACATTTTACACAGCTTTTGAATGACATCTACAACCCGGAGAAAGCCTTTGAGCAAACATCGCGGGTAGAAAACTGCAAGTATTGTAGTTTTAAGGAGATTTGTTACCGCTGATTATGCATTGGCGCCAATCTCACCCAAATGGGTAAACTTAAATCCCTTCTCGTATTTTAATCCGTAACCAAATACCCTGTCCATAGCCACATGACTGAACAAGATATAGCCTGCAAACAATACCCAGGGTAAATTGAAATAATAACCTAGCAACACAATAACTACGGCAAGGCCCCGGTGATGTAACAGATTATAGGTATAGGCACCCGCTTTGCTGTTGATGAGATACCCGATCATACCAACATCCGGCAGGAGAATAAAAGCTGCAAACCACCACCAACTCAAATCAAAATAAGGGTAGAAGAATATGCAGGCAATAAAAATTAATAGTTCTTCGGTTTTAAGGAGTGTATTCATGGTACATTTGTTAAATTCTTATAATGTTAAAGTGAAGGTCGATCTGAAAAAATTCAAAGAACAAAGTCTGAATAAATCTCAAGAGAACAAAAAATTTCTTTCGGGAATACAGAAGAAAGATTCAAGAAAAACAGATGATGTTTTCCATGCCACGCATGAACAAGTATTTCAGGAAATTAATTGCCTGGATTGCGCTAATTGTTGTAAAACTACCAGCCCCATATTTTATCAAAATGATATAGAGCGACTGGCCAGGTCCATGCGCATTAAACCTGGTGACTTTATTGAAAAATACCTTCGCATAGATGATGACAAAGATTATGTATTGCAGTCTTCACCTTGTCCATTCCTGGGATCAGATAATTTCTGCTCGGTTTACGACAACCGCCCCAAAGCCTGTCGTGAGTACCCGCATACGAATAGAAAGAAGATGATGCAGATTATGGACCTGACTTATAGAAACACTTTGGTTTGTCCTGCGGTGTTTGAGATGGTTGAGCGTATTAAGCAAAAGGGTTTACTATAGTGCAAAAAAAGCGAATCATTTGAGTTCGCTTTTTTAGATAATCTTTTAATTTATTAAGCAATAGCTGACTCCAACTTTTGAGCGAGCACCCCCTTTGGAACTGCACCTACTTGCTTGTCGACAATTTCACCGCCTTTAAATACAAGGAGGGTTGGGATAGAGCGAATACCAAATTTAGCTGCAACGTTAGGATTTTCATCCACATTAACCTTTCCAATTACAGCCTTACCTTCATAATCTCCGGCAAGTTCTTCAACTACAGGACCAATCATTTTACAGGGTCCGCACCATTCGGCCCAAAAATCTACAAGTACAGGTTTATCGCTCTTTAATATTTCATCAAAGTTAGCATCAGTTAGTTCTATTGTTTTAGCCATTATAGTATTGATTTATACATTTTAATTTGATTCAAAAGCCCAACGCAAAGATATAAGAATTTGTTCCTGTGCTTTGCATTATGGAGATATTTGTCATTAACCTGACCAATCTATTTCAATACCTCCATTTTTACTTGGTTCAGTTTGTTGATTCTTCTGGCTAAATCGTTTCCGGGGTTAATTCTGTACTTTCTAGAAAACAACTCCAGACTGATATTGTCATCTGCGTCCAACAATTTAATGTAGAGTGGTGTATTGCCCTTATACTCTTCACAAATGCCTTCAATGGCGTTTAGGATGCGCTCATCTAAATCTTCAAAATTCAAGCTTAATTGAATACCCTTACTACGCTTGTTGCCCAATTCATTCAACAAGTCAATGCTCTTGATTTTGGCTTCCAGCTGTTGATTGCCCCAGGTTTGTCTGAATACTATGGCTTCAACAAATAAGAAGAGCCCATGCATCAAGTATCCCTTGAATTTGAAGTAGTCTTCTCCAAAAAGTACAAATCGGTAGTTACCTGAATAATCTTCCAGTGTCAGTGTACCAAATGGCTTTCCCGTTTTGGTGGTTCTGTGTTCAAAGTTGGTTACAATACCTCCCAGTTTTAATTCTCTTCCAACCAGCTTATCAAGATCGTTGAGTTCAGTAAGTGCACAATTACAGAACCAGTCCATTTCAAATTTGAAATTGTCTAATGGGTGCCCAGAAATGTATATGCCTATTACATCTTTTTCAAGATTTAACTTTTCAATTTCACCAAAAGGTTCAACAGGTGCTACACTTGGCTTGGGTACATTGGTACCGGTACTGCCACCAAATAAATTTACCTGGGCACTTTGTTCTTCAGCTTCAAGTTTGTTGGCATACTTAGTTGCTTTCTCAATTAAGCTAATGTCACCATCAGCTGCGTATACATATTGTCTGCGATGAAATTCTTTGAAGCAATCAAATGCGCCAGATAATGCGAGGCACTCAAAAGTTTTTTTGTTAACCGACCGCAGGTTAACTCTTTTGGCAAAGTCAAAAATATTATGGTAAGGTCCATTTTTATCTCGCTCGGATATAATAGCTTCTACTGCAGCTTCACCTGCTCCTTTAATGGCACCCAAGCCAAAACGTATTTCACCGGCATCATTCACAGCAAAGTGAACGCCCGATTCATTCACATGAGGACCCAAAACGGTGAGCCCGATGCTGCGGCAATCATCAATGAAGAATGTAACGTTGTCAATATTTCCCTGGTTATGAGTCAGTACTGCAGCCATGTACTCTGCCGGATAATGGGCTTTGAGATAGGCAGTTTGGTAAGCCACCATGGAGTAACATGTGGAGTGCGACTTATTGAAGGCATACTGTGCAAAAGCCTCCCAGTCGGTCCATATTTTTTCGCAAATATTTTCCGGGTGGCTATTTTTTTTACAACCCTCAACGAATTTGCTTTTCATTTTATCGAGTACTTCTTTTTGCTTCTTGCCCATAGCTTTACGCAACACATCGGCATCGCCTTTAGAAAAGCCTGCCAGTTTTTGTGAAAGCAACATCACCTGTTCTTGATAAACGGTTATGCCATAGGTTTCTTTCAGGTACTCTTCCATTATAGGCAAGTCATAGCTGATTTCTTCCCGACCATGTTTACGGCTAATAAAGTTGGGTATGTATTCCATCGGACCGGGCCGGTACAATGCATTCATGGCAATCAGGTCATCAAACTTGTCGGGCTTGAGCGCCTTTAAATGTTTTTGCATTCCCGGAGATTCAAATTGGAATATACCTCCTGTTTCACCGCGTTGGAAGAGCTCGTAAGTCTTTAAATCATCTAGCGGAATGGTATCAATATCAATTTCAATACCGTGCCTTTTCTTAATGTTTTTTAGGGATGTTTTAATGATGCTGAGGTTGGTAAGACCCAGAAAATCCATTTTAAGTAAGCCGGCATTTTCTACTACGCTGTTGTCGAACTGTGTAACCAGCATATCAGAATCTTTTGCAGTTGCCACCGGAATGAACTTAGTTAACTCGTCTGGTGTGATGATAACGCCACAAGCATGTGTTCCTGTATTACGCAAAGAGCCCTCGATAATAATGGCTTGTTGAAGTACCTGTGCCCTTAAGTCATTTCCTTTTCTGATATCGTCAAGCTCTCTTACTTCTTCAAAAGCTTTTTGTAAAGTCATGCCTGGTCTTTCGGGAATCATTTTGGCCAGTATATTGGCTTCGGATAATGAGAGTTCCATCACACGCGAGCAGTCACGAATGGCAGAGCGCGCAGCCATGGTGCCATAAGTAATGATTTGCGCCACTTGGTTTTTTCCGTATTTGCTGATAACATAATCTAATACCTGGCCCCGACCTTCATCATCAAAGTCAATATCAATATCAGGAAGGGAAACCCGATCTGGGTTAAGAAATCGCTCAAAAAGTAAATTATATTTAATCGGATCAATATTGGTGATACCAATACAATAGGCAACGACTGAACCTGCAGCAGAACCTCTGCCCGGACCTACCGATACACTAAGTTCTCTTGCTTTACGAGTAAAATCCTGTACAATAAGAAAATATCCGGGATAACCCGTTTTCTTTATGGTTTCTAATTCAAAGTCAAGTCTTTCTTTAATTTCAGGGGTAATCTCATCATACCTGACTTTTGCACCTTCATAGGCAAGGTGTTTCAGGTAATCGTCCTGGCTGTTGAAGCCTAATGGAACTTCGAACTCAGGTAGCAATACCTTCTGATCAAGTTCAATGGCTTCAATTTTATTTACGAGCTCGGTAATGTTAACAATAGCTTCTGGCAAATCAGCAAAGAGTATTTTCATCTCTTCCTGAGATTTCAGGTAGTATTCTTCGTTGGATAAACCATAACGAAAACCTCGGCCTTCACCCTTGGGTGTTGATTTAAATTCGGCATCTTTAATACAAAGCAAAACATCGTGTGCATTGGCATCGGCTTTATCAATGTAAAAGACTTCGTTCGCTGCAATTATTTTTACATCATATTTTTTGGCAAAGCGAATCAATGTTTGGTTAACGTGGTCTTCTTCTGCAGTTCCGTGCCTGTTGAGTTCAACATAAAAATCGTCCTTAAAAAGATTGTGCCACCATTGAAAGGCTTCTTCAGCTTGTCGTTCCCCTACGTGAAGAATTAAATATGGAATTTCACTATATAGTCCTCCTGTAAGGCATATTAAGTTTTTGGAGTTCGCTTCAACCAAGGTTTTATCGATACGCGGATACAAACCATAAAGACCTTCGGTAAACCCTATTGATGATAATTTAATTAGGTTTTTATATCCTTCTTTATTTTTCGCTAGTAAAACCTGGTGGAATCTTTTATCGGGATTGTCTTTTGTAAATTTTAGTTTTAATCTTTCTTCTGCCAGAAAGAACTCACATCCAACAATCGGTTTGATGCCAATATTATTTGCCTCCTTAACAAATTTGAAAATGCCATACATGTTACCAAAGTCAGTAAGTGCGATTGCAGGCATGTTGAGTTCTTTGGCTTTTCTGATCAAGCCTTTGATATCTGGAGTGGCCTGTAGCACTGAATACATAGAGTGTACATGCAGGTGACAAAAATTTACATCTTTGCTTAAAGTATTACCCTGATCCGATGCATCGTTGCCCGTTTGTTTTCTTTCTCTTTTGGTTGAATTACCTGCAGCAAGGTTAGGTGCTTCATACGAAAGATTCGAAAGAGAAGTACCTTCTGGTGAAGGAATAATTTTCTTTTTCACCAACTCAAAATAAGAGCGCGCGGTAGCTTCAACATCATAGGCGGCATCATGTGCTTCAGGAAAGGGCTCTGAAAAGAGTATTTGATACAGCTCGCTGAGTTTTGGTATTTTTAGTCTGCCGCCAATACCACCGGGTAACTGGCAAAATTCGATAGAAAGTGTTCCGGTATCTTGTTGTTTTTTGTTAGTTAGTTCATCTGGCGCAATTCCACACCTGATAAATTCGGCACCAACAATGTTTATATCAAACTTAACATTATGGCCAACCAGTATTTGGGCCTTACCTACATCATTTAAAAAGCGTGATATAGTATTTTTCAGGTCATGACCTTCATTGATGGCCCGCTGTGTTGATATGCCATGAATCCTTTCGGCCATAAAAGGTATATCAAAGCCCTCAGGCTTGATGATGTAATTGTGTGCTGCCAGCAGTTTGCCTTGCGCATCATGAAGCTGCCATGCGATTTGTACTAGTCGAGGCCAGTTGTCCGAATCTGTTAAGGGCGCATTATAGTTGTGAGGCCTTCCGGTGGTCTCGGTGTCAAAAATGAGATACATCTAAAATTTAAAGTAGTGGTTATTACGGTAAAAATAGCGCTAATACAGCCCGCTAACAACCACTATATTTTACCAGAATGAGGAAATTTTCCCAAAACAGGAAAATTTACTATTCATTTTTACTATAACCTCTTGATTTACAATAGCTTAATATATAGGTAAGAAAATAGCATTTAACTGTACTAGAGTTAACTGATGCCTTATGAAAAAGCTATGGAATAAGTTAGTAATGGCCATGAAAGAAGATTGGTTTTTATTATTGATCCTGATCACAATCGGCTTAATAATTCTTTTGTTTCAACTGTTGGGTTAAGCAAAGAGATTAGTGATAGAAGATTTTAGATTGGCCAAACTTCTTTCAATTTAGAATGTTTTAAAATAGTCGTATTCTTTGTTTGGTATTCCTTCCGCCTGTATTTTTGGAAGGTTTCCAAACAATTTTCTCAAGATTATATGAATTGGCTAACAACACTTCTTACAAGTTCACTTGGTAAAAAATTAATCATGGCCCTTACAGGGCTTTTTCTTATAATTTTCCTTATCACCCATTTAGTGGGCAATTTTCAGTTGATGGCTAACGATGCAGGAAAATCGTTTAATATTTATGCTGAATTTATGACGAGCAACCCCCTCATTAAAGCTATTTCATACATTCTTTATCTTTCTATACTTGTACATGTTGTCTGGGCAATTTTACTCAGTATCATGAGCAAAAAAGCCAGGGGCGCTGAGTCTTATGCTGTAGTAAAAAATGGCTCACCCTGGACATCCAGAAACATGGGAATTTTAGGAACACTGATTTTTATTTTTCTTGTGATTCACTTGAAAGGTTTTTGGTATGAAATGCATTGGGGAGGACTTCCGATGGTTAACTATGATGGAAAAGAAGTAAAAGATTTGTATGCCGTTGTGAAAGCTGCCTATGCTCAATCCTGGTACGTAGCCATTTATGTTGTGAGTATGGTTGTACTGGCTTTTCATTTATGGCACGGCTTTGCTAGCGCATTTCAAACCCTTGGTCTAAATCACATTAAATACAATGGACTCATTAATGCAGCAGGAAAAATATACGCAATAGTAATTCCTGCTTTGTTTGCCTTAATACCTTTATATATGTTCTTCAATTAATTGCTAAAAGCTGATATGAATTTAGACGCTAAGATACCTGAAGGCCCCCTGGCCGAAAAATGGACAAAGCACAAGTTTAATTTGAAGCTGGTTAACCCAGCCAATAAAAGAAAGTACGATATCATTGTTGTAGGTACTGGATTAGCGGGTGCGTCTGCAGCTGCATCCCTGGCAGAACTGGGTTATAACATTAAAGCATTTTGTTTTCAGGACAGTCCGCGTAGAGCGCACAGTATTGCTGCGCAGGGAGGTATTAATGCGGCAAAAAATTATCAAAACGATGGCGACAGTGTTTTTCGGTTATTCTATGATACCATAAAGGGTGGCGATTATCGTGCAAGAGAAGCCAATGTTTATCGACTAGCCGAAGTAAGTGTTAATATTATTGACCAATGTGTAGCGCAAGGCGTACCCTTCGCACGTGAGTATGGTGGCCTGTTGGCAAACAGATCTTTTGGTGGAGCACAAGTATCAAGAACATTTTATGCAAGAGGCCAAACAGGTCAGCAATTATTGTTAGGTGCTTATAGCGCACTTAACAGACAAATAGCTAATGGCAAAGTAAAAATGTATTCACGCACCGAAATGCTGGATGTTGTTTTGGTGGATGGCAAAGCTCGCGGTATTGTTGTAAGAGATTTAGTTACTGGTAAAATTGAATCGCATAGTGCCCATGCAGTTATATTGGCGACTGGTGGTTATGGAAATGTTTTCTTTCTATCAACTAATGCAAAAGGTTCCAATGTAACTGCTGCATGGAGAGCCCATAAGAAAGGTGCACTATTTGCCAATCCATGCTTTACACAAATACATCCTACTTGTATACCCGTATCAGGCACACACCAATCCAAGCTCACTCTAATGTCGGAGTCATTAAGAAATGATGGGCGTGTTTGGGTTCCACAAAAAGCTATAAAGGGATTAAAAGCCAAAGACGCGGTGAATCTACCCGAAAATGAAAGAGATTATTTCCTTGAAAGAAGGTATCCCTCATTTGGAAACCTTGTACCACGTGATGTTGCGTCAAGGAATGCAAAATACGTTTGCGATGAGGGCAGAGGAGTAGGGGCTTCTGGTTTAGCAGTGTTTCTTGATTTTGCCGATGCCATTAAGCGAGAAGGTAAAAAAGCTATTGAGGCCAAGTATGGCAACCTCTTCGATATGTATCAACAAATTACAGGTGATAACCCTTATGAAGTCCCAATGATGATTTTCCCAGCGGTACATTATACTATGGGCGGACTTTGGGTAGATTATAACCTTATGACCAATATTCCGGGATTATATGCCTTAGGCGAAGCCAATTTCTCAGACCATGGTGCAAACCGTTTAGGTGCAAGTGCTTTGATGCAGGGTTTGGCTGATGGTTATTTTGTTATTCCATACACCATTGGTGATTATTTGTCGGGTGTTTCGTACGAAAAAATACCCACCGATCATCCAGAATTTAAGAAGGCAGAAGAAATTGTAATTGATAGAAATAAAAAACTTCTGAGCATCAATGGAACAAAAACAGTAGATGAGTTCCATAGAGAACTAGGTTTAACCATGTGGGACTATTGTGGGATGTCAAGAAATGAAGAAGGACTTAAAAAAGCGAAGGTTAAAATTCAGGAATTGAAAAATCAGTTTTGGAAAGATGTTAAGGTTACCGGAACTGACGATGAATTAAATGCTTCACTAGAGAAAGCCAACCGCGTGGCTGATTATTTTGAGCTTGGCGAATTAATGGTTGATGATGCATTAACACGCAGCGAGTCTTGTGGTGGTCACTTTCGTGAGGAATCACAAACGCAAGAGGGCGAGGCCATGCGTAAAGACGATCAGTTCTCGTTTGTCTTTGCTTGGGAGTTCAAAGGGGAGGGACAGGAACAGGTGCTCCATAAAGAACAATTGATTTTTGAAAATGTTAAACTGACACAACGTAGCTATAAGTAAGCTTTGCCTATGAAGATTACATTAAAAGTCTGGAGACAGAAAAACCAAAATACAAAAGGACAATTCAAGACTTACCCGCTTGAAAATGTCTCATCGGACATGTCCTTCCTTGAAATGTTTGATGTACTGAATGATGATTTGGAGAGAAAAGGTGAAGAGCCCGTTCACTTTGATCACGACTGTCGTGAAGGTATATGCGGAATGTGCAGTCTGTACATCAATGGAAAGCCGCATGGTCCGTTGCAAACCACAACATGTCAATTACACATGCGTTCATTCAAAGACGGTGAGACCATTACAGTTGAACCATGGAGGGCAAGATCGTTTCCAGTAATTAGAGATCTTGTTGTCGATCGTAGTGCTTTTGATAGAATCCAGCAATCCGGAGGTTATGTTTCTGTTAATACTGGCGGAGTACCTGATGCCAATGAGATAGCCATTCCAAAAAGGATTGCAGATGAAGCATTTGATGCTGCAACCTGTATAGGTTGTGGTGCCTGTGTTGCCGCCTGTAAGAATTCTTCAGCAATGCTATTCGTTAGTGCTAAAGTTTCTCAATTGGCTATGCTGCCACAGGGTAAACCTGAGCGTAAGAGTAGGGTAGAAAAAATGGTGGCACAAATGGATGCTGAAGGATTTGGTGCATGTACAAATACAGGCGCCTGCTCAGCTGAGTGTCCTAAAGGTATTAGCCTAACTAATATTGCAAGGATGAACAGAGAATACTTTGGTGCAATGTTGAGTTCAGATAATGTTTGATAAATAGAGATTAGAAATTTGTTCAATAAAAAAGAGGACGTTAAGTCCTCTTTTTTATTGATGATTTAACCAAATCAATTAAATACAAATCTCCAGCTACCAGCAACATTGTCTTGGCGGCTAGAGGTATAACCTTCTCCAGAAAAGAGGAAAGTAATTTCTAATGTGTTGCCATCTTGTGAAACACTGTATGTTAAGTTCAATTCATCATTTGTTCCTGGGTCTCTCACAACCTGAGAACTAACCTGAGTTCCAAATGTCCATGTACCATTGCCCGGCCATGGGCTACGTATGGGTCTGCCTTGAGTTGAATAGGTGAAGCTTGTTGCGCCAACAGAACCCGAAAGTATTAAGCTAAAATCAGTATAGTCAACACCAGGATCACTACCATCAAGAGTTACGGTAGAAGCATTCCACGTTTTAGATAGTTTTAGAAGCTGTACTTCTTCTTCAGAAGGACCTTGAGGTTTGTCCTTACAGGAATTCAAACTTGTAAATGCAATAAGTAGCATAACACTCGCTAAAATAGAAAGACATTGTTTAATGACCCTGTTCATAATTACTTAAGATTAGAATGTATAAATATAATAGCTAAGAGTGGTTTATAAATCATTTTTGGCCTTAAATCAATTTATTTTAATTCAGGTAACCCTTTTATTTTTTAATATATCAAGATTTATCTCTTGGTATTCGCTAGGAAAATCAGCCAAATCATTAGATGCGATAAAACAAATACGCCCAATTTCTGCAATTTTTAGCATTTTCTTGTACCAAGCCCTTGCCTCATCATCCAGGTTAGTGCCCGGTTCGTCCAGAAAGACCAATTCTACATCAGAAAGCAAGGCCAAAGCGAGTTTAAGCCGCTGTTTCATTCCTGAGGAAAATTGATGCACAAATTTACTGCTGGCATGAGAGAGCTCTGCAAGGTCAATAATGTCCTTTTTAGAGTAATTCTTACGGGGCTTCTTAAAGCTGAAGTGAAAATCAATAAGCTCTTTCAATGTAAGACTTTCAGGAAGGTCTTGATAAGGGGCTGCAATCGCCAAATGCTGATGAAGGGCATCAAGATCAATGACAGCTTCATTAATGCTGTATTTGATGTTTCCTTTGCTGGGGGGCAGTTGGCCCCAAAGCACCTGCATTAGGGTTGATTTTCCTGATCCATTCGGCCCTGTTATGGCGTAGGTATTTCCTGGGTTAAATTCAAAACTAAAATCTTTAAATATCCAATCACGATTGTATCGTTTGCCTAGTTGATGGATGCTTAGGTTCATTTTAATTGGAGTATCCTTTCATTACGCCACGTTCGGAGTTTCTGACAAAGCTGATGATTTCGTCCCGCTCTTTGCTTTGTGTAATTTCTTTTTCAACTAGTTCAACGGCTTTTGAATTGTTGAGGCCCTTTAAGAATATATATCGATAAATTTCCTGTATCTCATTGATCTTATCAGAATCAAATCCTCTTCTCCTCATTCCGATGGAGTTAATGCCACAGTAGGTAAGCGGCTCTCTTGCGGCTTTTGTAAATGGTGGTATGTCTTTTCTAACCAAAGAACCTCCCGAGATCATTACGTGTGCACCGATTTTTACAAACTGATGAATAGCGCTTGAGCCTCCAATAATTGCAAAGTCATCAATTTCAACATGACCGGCTACTTGTACTGAGTTAACTAGGATACAGTTATCCCCAATGACACAATCATGCGCCACGTGAACATATGCCATCAGTAAGCAATTCTTACCAATAATTGTTCTGTACTTATCGTTAGTGCCCTTACTAATGGTGACAAATTCTCGAATGGTGGTATTGTCGCCAATAAGTGTTTCAGTTTTCTCGCCACCATATTTTAAATCCTGTGGCACTGCTGATATAGATGCTCCAGGAAAAATCCTAACATTTTTTCCAATTCTGGCCCCATCGAAAAGTGTTACGCCAGGCCCAATCCAAGATCCTTCTCCAATTTCAACATCTCCATAGACTGTTGCAAAAGGCTCGATGGTTACGTTCGGGCCAATTTTGGCTCCTTGATGAATATACGCTGTTGGGAGGCTCATGAATCTTTTCTAACTATGCTTGCAGTCATGGTTCCTTCACATGCAAGTGTGTTGCCTACAAATGCTCGACCATACATTTTTGCTATACCTCTTTTTATCGGGGCGACTAAATCGCATTGAATTACTAGGGTATCTCCGGGTAAAACCATTTTTCTGAAACGTATATTTTCGATTCCCAAAAAATAGGTCCAGTAATTTTCGGGATCAGGTACTGTATTCAAAACCAATATGCCACCTATTTGCGCCATAGACTCAATTTGTAAAACACCAGGCATAACAGGATTGCCGGGAAAGTGACCCTGAAAAAATGGCTCATTCATGGTTACATTTTTAACCCCAGCTACACTACTTTCATCTAAGTGAATAATTTTATCAATTAATAAAAAAGGGTATCTGTGCGGCAGAATATTTGTAATACTATTGATATCTAATACAGGCGGGAGGTTAGGATTGTATTTTGGTACACCTCTCTTTGCTGCTTCAAGCGCTGCTTTCTTAAGCTTTTTAGCAAATGCTACATTAGCCGCATGACCTGGCCTGGCTGCCAGTATTTGTGCTTTGAATGGTCTGCCAACTAAAGCAAGGTCACCAACTATATCCAGTAATTTATGCCGGGCTGGTTCGTTTTTATACCTCAGTTCAACGTTGTTAAGTATCCCTTCTTTTTTTACTTCTACTTTAGGTTTGTTCAACATTTTGGCAATGTTGGAAAGCTCAGCTTCATTTACAGCGCGGTCTACTATAACTATTGCATTGTTTAGATCTCCACCCTTGATGAGATTATTCTTGTACAGCATTTCCAATTCGTGCAGAAAGCAGAATGTACGACAAGAGCCAATCTCTTTTTCAAATTGCTGTATATCATTTAATGAAGCATGTTGACTACCTAATACGGGTGAATTGTAATCAATCATTACAGTGATTCTATAATCATCTAAGGGTAATGCGGCAATTTCAACATTACGCGATGGGTCCCGATAAAATATGCTGTCTTGTACTTCAAAGAAATCTCTAAGCGCATTCTGTTCTTCCTTTCCTGCATCTTTTAGTATATCTAAAAACTGCTTGGAGCTTCCATCCATTATTGGGCACTCGGGCCCATCCAGTTGGATAAGTACATTATCAATTTCAAGTCCAATCAATGCAGCTAAGGTGTGCTCGGTAGTGCTAACTCTGGCACCACTTTGCTCAAGAGTTGTGCCCCTTGATACATCTACTACATTATCACAGTCGGCATCAACGGTTGGCGAGCCTGGTAAATCCACTCGTTGAAACTTAATACCATGACCTGGTTTTGCAGGCAAGAAGGTCATTTCGGTTTGAACACCGGTGTGTAAGCCAACTCCAGATAGCGTTACAGACTTCTGGATGGTTTGTTGTTTAATGTTTAGCATCTTCCTCAAAAGAGGGCAAATTTAGTATTTTTTCTTCAAGTTGCTTTAGGCGTTTATCGAGGTCAGGGAGTTTCTTAAACACCGCGTATGAGCGGAAGTAGTCTTTTACGTCCAAAACAGGGGAACCCATCAATTTTTGACCCTCCTCTTTTATTGATTTACCAATACCCGATTGCGCACCAATGCTAGTATTATTTGCCAAAATCAAATGCCCTGCGATGCCCACTTGCCCGGCAAGTACACTTTGTTCGCCCAATTTAGTGGAGCCCGATATACCTGTTTGCGCAGCAATAACAGTGTTTTTGCCTATCTCCACGTTATGGGCTATCTGTATAAGGTTATCTAGCTTAACGCCTTGATGTAGGATGGTACTATCGCCCATGAGGGTGGCACAATCAATTACAGTATTTGCTCCGATGTGCACGTTATCCTCTATGATTACATTTCCCATTTGAGGAATGGCTTTATAGCTACCATCTGCCTGAGGGGCAAAACCAAAGCCATCGCTTCCTATAACTGTTCCACTGTGGATGACGCAATTGTGGCCGATTTTTGTGCTGGCATAAATTTTTACTCCTGAATGAATAATAGTGTTGTTGCCAATTGTACTGTTATCACCTATATATGCATGAGGATAAATTTTTACATTATCAGCAATCTTTACATTGTCGCCAATATAAGAATAGGCGCCCCTGAAAATGTCATTTCCAGTTGCACTGTTCTTTCCGATGTAACTCGGTTCTTCAATACCTGTTTTTTGGAAATTGATTTGTCTGTGATACTCTTCTAGCAGTAAGGTAAAACTTGAGTACGGTTCATCAACTAAAATGAGCGATGCAGTGATATTTTTTTTCGGTTTAAAATCTTTTTTTACTATTACGGCACTTGCATTGGTTTGGTAAATATAATTTTCGTATTTCGGATTTGAAAGAAACGCTATCTGACCCTTTTTAGCGTCTTGGATTTTCGCCAACATGTTTACTTTTTCTAATCCATCTCCTTTAACCTCTCCACCTATAAGCGCTGCGATCTGATTAACTGTAAATTCCATGAAGCGGCAAATTTAAATTCTACAAAGATACATTTTTGGGATAGCAGAGATAGTTTTTTTTAACGATTTTACTAATGGCTTTAATTCCGGGTAAATCCGATGCTTCAGCTATGTCAATAACCTTGCCCGATTTAGTTAATATGTTGATTTTCTGACCTTCTGTAACATAAGCTTCGTTACTTACCTGGCCATGTGAAAAGAGAAAAACAGTATCTGCTCTTAATATTTTGTACTTATCGGCAATTGCTGTGCGTACAGTTTCAATGTCTTCTTTTCTAATGGGTGTATTAAGTAACTCAATTTTAAATAATTCTCTATCTATCAACATGTTGCATAAAGTTGATAATATTTTATCCGGATTATGCTGCCATAATTTTATTGCGCCAAGAATATCTGCGTCATCAAGTTTGCCGTAAGCATCAAGTAATTTATTATTTATTCCAAAGTCTTCAGTATGGTATTCTTTTTTAAGGAAAATGGATAAGGCATCACTACAAGGTAATTCCATACCTGATTTAGCCAGTATACCGGCTCTGCGGATAATATTCACAATCATCCTTTCTGCCGCAACAGTTGTTTTGTGTAAATAAATTTGCCAGTACATCAATCTTCTTGCATTTAGAAAATTTTCAATGCTGTATATTCCTTTTACTTCCACCACAATTTGATCTTTTACAACGTTAAGCATAGCAATAATACGATCAATACCTATACTGCCTTCTGATACTCCTGTAAAAAACGAATCACGTTTCAGGTAATCCAGTCTGTCGATATCGAGTTGACTTGAAATGAGTTGGTGAAAAAATTTTCTTTTGTACCCATTCCTGAACATACGGAGTGACAGATCTAGTTTTCCATTGAATTGCTTGTTCAAACTTTGCATGAACAAATAGGAAATGCTTTCATGTTTTATTGAAGGGAGAAGACTTTCCTCAAGCGCATGAGAAAAAGGTCCGTGACCTATATCGTGCAAAAGAATAGCGATTTGGGCTGCCTCATATTCTTCCACACTTATTTCGATACCCTTATTTTTTAAGCTTTCAAGTGCTTTTCCCATCAAGTGCATTGCCCCCAGTGCATGATGGAAACGGGTGTGTATAGCACCCGGATAAACCAACTCTGTAAGACCTAATTGTCGGATTCTTCTTAACCGTTGAAACCAAGGGTGTTCAATGATGTCGAACAAAAGCTCAGAGCTTATACTGATAAACCCGTATACCGGATCGTTAATAATCTTCTTTTTGTTCAAGCAGATGGAAAGATTTATAAATGCTAGACGTAAATTAGAGGCTCATTTTATAAGGTAACATGCAAAGATATAAGATTTTATGGGCGGATGACGAGATTGACCTGTTGAAGCCGCATATACTGTTTTTAAATCAAAGGGGTTGTGAGATCACACCTGTGAACAATGGGGCAGAAGCAGTTGAATTGTGTGAGAAACAGACGTTCGATTTGGTATTTATGGACGAAAATATGCCAGGAATGTCAGGCTTAGAGGCCTTGAGTCTTATTAAAGCAAACAAACCAGCTTTGCCGGTTGTAATGATTACAAAAAATGAAGAAGAACATATAATGGAAGAGGCAATTGGTGCCAAGATTGCCGATTACCTGATAAAGCCACTTAACCCCAGCCAGATTTTACTTTCAATTAAAAAGATTCTTGATAATAAGCGATTGGTTCATGAAAAAACCAGTTTGAATTATCAACAAGAGTTCAGAAAGATAAGCATGGCATTTATGGATGAGCTTAGCCATGAAATGTGGGCCGAGGTGTATAAGAAACTTGTGTATTGGGAATTAGAAATGGATGCTTCTGAAAACGAAGACATGGCCGAGGTACTAGACTCTCAAAAGGCGGAGGCAAATGCAAATTTTTCAAAGTATGTAGTAAAAAACTATGAGTCTTGGTTGAATGATCCTCAATTGGATAAGCCCCTATTGTCTCATCAGTTAATGAAGAAGAAAGCTTTTCCTTTACTTGAAAGCGGAACTCCTTTGTTTTTTATTTTGATAGATAATCTGAGGTTTGATCAATGGAAAATATTAGAACCAATTATTTCTGAATATTTTACTATTCAGGAAGAAGATACTTATTATTCAATTCTACCAACTACAACAGCGTATTCGCGTAACGCAATTTTTTCAGGACTAATGCCGACAGAGATGGCCAAAACGCATCCTGATCTTTGGGTGGGTGAAGATGAAGATGAAGCAAAGAATAATTTCGAAGAAGATTTTTTATTGAAGCAGCTCAAAAGAAATAATTTGAATATTAAAGCCTCCTATCACAAAATAAAAAGACTTAATCAAGGGCGCGATTTGTCAGACTCAATTAGTAATCTTTTTCAAAACGATCTTAATGTAATAGTTTATAATTTTGTTGATATGCTTTCGCATGCTCGTACAGATACAGCAATGATCCGAGAATTGGCGCCTGATGAATCTGCCTACCGTTCTATAACTAAATCATGGTTTTTGCACTCTCCATTGTTTGAGATTATTAAAAAAATAGCTGAAAAGAAATGTAAAGTGGTAATTACAACCGATCATGGCACGATTCGGGTAAAACGACCATTTAAAATTATAGGAGACAAATCGGTAAATACCAATCTTCGTTACAAGCAAGGAAAAAATCTTGGGTTTGATGGGGGAAAGGTTATGCATGTTACTAAACCTGAGCGCCTATTTTTGCCTAAGGTAAATGTATCTACTTCCTATGTTTTTGCTGTAGAAGACCAGTTTTTTGCCTACCCTAACAATTATAATTATTACGTTAATTACTTTAAAGACACCTTTCAGCATGGGGGTATTAGCCTGGAAGAAATGATAATACCCGTTATTTCATTAAATTCGAAGAATGTACGCTGAAACAGATAAAGAATTGGCCTTTACATGGGAAAAAATAGATAAAGATCAACTCGATAAAGTTGCTCGGGAGATTATTGCGAAAAGTGAGAATTGTCGGATTCTAACACTCTCGGGAGATTTGGGTGCAGGTAAAACCACCTTGGTAAAGGCGATGTGTAAAGTACTTGACGTTATCGATATGGTAAGTAGTCCAACATTCAGTATCATAAATGAATACAGAACAATAGCAGGTCAAACGGTCTATCACTTTGACTGCTACAGGCTTAATTCAGCAAGTCAGTTGAATGAAATTGGAGTTGACGAATACCTTTATTCCGGAAACTACTGTTTCATTGAGTGGCCGGAAATCATGAAACCAATTCTTAATCAAAATCATGTTGAGCTAATTTTGTCTGTACATGGTACCGAACGTAATATCGAGATGAGAATTATTTAATAAAATGCGCAAAACCGGATTTGAATCACTAGCAAAAGCAAGTCTTGCTCCACAAGAAGCATTGATGAAAGTAAGAAAGAAGAATTATTCTTTCTTTATTGGCTTACCCAGAGAAATATCCATGCAGGAAAACAGGATATCATTGACTCCTGATGCTGTTGCCTTGCTTGTAAACAATGGACATGAAATTTGGCTGGAGACCAAGGCAGGAGAAGGGGCAAAATTTACTGATCGGCAGTACAGCGAAGCAGGCGCAAAAATCGTCTATTCTGCTGAGGAGATATACAAAGCCAATGTTATCCTTAAGATAGAGCCTCCAACTTTGGAGGAGATCGAATTGATGAAACCCAATCAGGTATTGATTTCTGCCGTGCAAATGGGTAATTGTAAGGCTGAGTATTTACACGCTTTGAACAAAAAGAAAATTATTGCTTTGGCATTTGAATTTATTGAGGACAAGGTAGGTAGCATGCCCATCATCCGTGCCATGAGCGAAATTGCCGGAAGTTCAGCCATGCTGATAGCTGCCGAGCACTTGAGCACAGTGAGTGGTGGCAAAGGTGTAATGTTGGGAGGAATTACCGGGGTACCGCCAACAAAAGTGGTAATCATTGGTGCAGGTACTGTAGCCGAGTTTGCCGCACGAGCTGCTATTGGCTTGGGAGCAGAGGTGCAAATTTTTGATAACCATATCTATAAATTAAGGAGGATAAAACATATACTGGGACACCATGTATATACTTCTACCATCGATACTGTTACATTAAGTGAGAGCCTTAAATCGGCCGATGTGGTGATTGGAGCACTTCGGATAGAGAAGGGAAGAATAAGATATGTAATTACTGAAGAGATGGTGAGTCAGATGCAAAAGAACTCGGTTATCATAGATTTAAGTATTGATCAGGGTGGTTGCGTTGAGACTTCTGAACTTACCACTCACGATAGGCCGGTATTCATGAAACACGGAGTCATACATTACTGTGTGCCTAATGTTCCCTCACGAATCGCCCATACTGCCACCAGCGCACTTAGTAACATATTCACTCCTACTATTTTAAGAGCTGCAGAAGAAGGGGGAATTGAAGAAATGATTTTTTCTCATAAATGGTTCATGAAGGGAGTATATGCTTATAAAGGCAGCCTTACAAATGAAGCCGTTGCTAAACGATTTAGTATGAAATTTAAAAATATTGAATTATTATTGGCCGCAAGGTTTTAATTAAAAATAAAATGGTTATGAGACAATCTATAATTCTCTGTTCTTTATTGATGTTTTCATTGCATGCAATGGCACAGCAAGGTCAGCTTGTGCCTCCTGTGATACGGGCAACAAATTTTGGGGAAAGATTGAATTATCAAATTGGGGCAGGTACTACAAGTTTGCTTGGCATGCCAATGAGGGGTGCTGAAATAGTTGGTGACTCTTACCTGTATCCCGATTGGAGACAATCAAATGTGATGTTATATGAAGATGACAAATTGATTGAGAATCACCTAGTCAGGTATGATATGCAAGATGATAATCTCGAATTTAAATTCGGCAATGATGTCAGAGTTTTAAAAGGTAGTAAGGTAAAGAGTTTTGTAAGTTTAGATTCAGTGAATAATGCACCCAGTTTTTATATGAATGGGAAAGATTTTGTAAATAAAGACAACGTTCCATTTGATGGATTCTTACAGATACTTTCAGATGGAAAAATGCCCTTGCTTAAACGTTATGAAGTTTATGTTAAACAACCTGATTATAATATAGCACTGAATGTTGGAAGTATTGACTACAAAATAATTAAAAAGACACAGTATTACTATCTTAACAATGGTAAACTTTACTTGATTCCAGGTAGTAAAGGCAGAATACTGAAATTGTTTGGAGACGAAAAGGATAATGTAAATAAATTTATGAAATTAAATAAAGTTCAGGTTTCGCAAGAGCACCACCTGAGTGCTGTGTTTAATTATTACAATAGTTTAGTTAAGTAAATATTTTTCGGTTAAAGCCTTGCGAGACTTTCCTCCAAGGCTTTAATTTTTAGCTCTGCATCTGCTTTCTTCTTCTTCTCATTTTCAACTACTTGTGCAGGCGCACTATTTACAAACTTTTCATTGCTTAATTTTTTACTAATACTATTTAGGAATCCCTTCAGGTAATTGAGTTCAGCAGATATTTTTTTCTTTTCTTCTTCTGTATTTATTTTAATACTTAATGGAACAAAACATTCTGAATTGCCAATAATAAAACTTGAAGCACCATCAATCTTGTTTTCGATATTTTTGAGTTCAGATAGATTGGACAATTTGATAACAATCGCATTGAATTGCTCAGCGTTTGTTTTTCCCTTTATGTTTAGTATTAATTTCTCTTTTGGAGAAATTCCTTTTTGGTTTCTGATACTTCTTATTTGAGTAATTATTTCGAATGCTGTTTTCGCTTCTTTGATCAACAACTTGTTTTGCGCACCAGCCTCTGGCCAATTGCTGCAAATAATACAGTCTTCAGCAGCCCTTTCAGCCAATGAATGCCATAACTCTTCTGTAATAAACGGCATGAAAGGGTGAAGTATTTTTAGCAGCTTTTCAAAAAAATCGATGGTTTTGTCGTAGGTAGTCTGATCAATCGGGCTGCCATATTCCGGTTTTACCATTTCAAGGTACCAGGAGCAGAAATCGTCCCAAACCAATTTGTAAACAGTCAATAATGCGTCAGAAATCCTGAATTTGTCAAAGTGATCTTCTAGTTCTAGCAATGATTCATTAAACCTTGATTCAAACCATTGAGTAGCAATGGTATTAACTTCAGGACTTTCTTGGTTAGTTATTTTCCAACCTTTTACCAACCTGAAAGCATTCCAAATTTTGTTAGAGAAATTTCTTCCCTGCTCTACCAGTTTTTCATCGTACAATAAATCATTTCCTGCAGGAGAGCTGAACAACATACCGGTGCGCACGGCATCGGCACCAAAATTATTTATCAATTCTAATGGGTCGGGTGAGTTACCCAACGATTTTGACATTTTTCTTCCGAGTTTATCTCGTACAATTCCTGTAAGGTAAATATCTTTAAAGGGAGCTTTATCCATATACTCAAAACCGGCAATAATCATGCGGGCCACCCAGAAGAATAAAATTTCAGGAGCGGTAACCAAAACCTTAGTGGGA
>CAZVFM010000026.1:0-20440 GCA_964626095.1 uncultured Roseivirgaceae bacterium
CCTGATTCTTGGTTAGCATTACATCCTACGAATGTTATTAAAAGTAGTGATAAAAAGTATCTCATTAGAAAATAGTTGAAGATTAGAAATTAAAAGATCGCCCCTTAAAAAGGGTCGATCTTTAAGAAAGTTGTTTTACTTTACTTGCTTATTATTCACAAGCATCACTTGATCCATCGCATCCACAGCAATAATCCCAAAATGCAAGATAATCACAAGTCCAACAAATTTCGCCCTCTTCAGGCGGACAACCTACACACGTTACAACCCATGGTGGCGGCATATCAGCCTTTGAGCTAAAATTCCCGTAGAAAGCGCTAAATCCAATCAAAATAGAAATAAAACAAATAAGAATAAGTTTATTTTTCATAATCTTTCCAATTATGTCTCTGCCTAATAGCAAGCATTAATTTAAACCTAAAAAACACCTTATAATCCATATATTACCTCGTATTTTTTGTAATTATTTTCGATTATCATGACTCTACTTAATTGCTTACTTCAAACATTAAGTTATTTATCAGTTTGCCCGTGTTGGGATGGAGGAAAAAGTAAAATAAATTATATAAGCACTGCAATACCCTAGGCATAACAATGAAGTTTATGTTCAGCTTACTTTATTAAAGAAAGGGAGTGTAAAATCAGAAATTAGATCAACTGTCTTTCTTCACTACCGTACTGCTTGCCTGTGCGGTGGGCAAAACTATCACATCGGCCAATTGTACATGAGCAGGTCGGGTAAGTGTAAACAAAATGATTTCTGCTATATCACCTGCTTCAAGTGCTTTGTATCCTTTGTACACGTTTGACGCACGGTCTTCATCTCCTTTAAATCTTACTAATGAAAACTCAGTTTCAACCAGGCCGGGGTTGATGGCGGTCACTTTTACACCAAAAGCATTTAAATCGAAGCGCATGCCTTTGGTAATTGCATCCACCGCATGCTTACTTGCACAATATACATTGCCATTGGGGTATACTTCTTTTCCTGCAATGGAGCCAATGTTAATAATGTGACCTTCATTTCTTTCTGTCATGCCGGGGATAACCTCGTGAGAAACATAGAGCAGGCCTTTTACATTAATGTCTATCATCGCATCCCAGTCATCAAGCTTGCCTGTTTGTACAGGGTCGAGACCGTGGGCATTTCCTGCATTGTTAATCAGGGCATATATATTTTTAAAATTTGCAGGAAGCGAGGCAAAGGCAACTTGTACCGCTTCCTTATCACGAACATCGAAGCGAAGGGTATATACTTCTGTATGTTCTGCAAGTGCTGATTTGAGTTTCGTTAGCCGCTCTTCTCTTCTTCCGCAAAGGATGAGTCTGAAATTTTTTTTTGCCAAAAGTTTTGCAGTTGCCTCACCTATACCTGAAGTAGCGCCTGTAATTAGTACGATGGGTTTCAAATCACTCACTGGAAAAGAAAATATACACTAACATTATGCGTATTGATACGCCTGAGTCCTTCACTATATAAGTTATCGCGATCGCCCAAAATATTGACGATGCCACGCGAATACCTTATTTCGGGAGAAAACTTGAACAGCGGATAATAAAAATCGAAACCCATTCCTGCCTCAAGCGATAAATTGCCCCTTCGAATGTTCACTGCTTCCTGAATAGACTCCACATCGTTTTTTCCCGATGCTTCAATGGCCGGTTTAATGCCTCCTACCATGTACATCCTGATATTTCCTCTTCGCATGGATTTATATTTCAAAACCAATGGGAATTCCACCATGGCCGTTTCCACCAGCTGACTTTCCATGGTTTCGTTGGTGTACAGGTACTCAAGTTTGTGCTCATAAAATGCCACTTTGGGCATTAATCTCAAATCAGTGAACTCATTCAAACGCAGGTTAACAATAAAACCCAAAGAGAAACCACCTCTCCAGGGAGGCAGCACAGCAAACACGGTATCGTAATCATTAGTAACAAAACGATCTGAATATTTTACCTGGTAAGCCGTAGTATGTATGCCAATTAAAAAACCATACGAAATTTTTCGGTTATCATAATTCGGATTGTTCTCACGTGCAAAGCGATTAAATACTTGTGCGTTAGAAACTGCTGCCGATGCCGACAAGAGCAACAAACACAAAATTATTTTTCTGCTGAGTAAATTGAGCTTATGCCGAAAGTGAGTGGCTTGCATGTACAATTATTATATCCGGTTTTTTCAAGTATGCCTGTAAATTTAATTCCTTCAGGAAAAGCCTCTACCGATTCAGGCAAATAGGTATAAGCCGCTTTATCACTTGATACAACCCGACCAATTTTAGGTAAAATGAACTTAAAATAAAAGTTATATACCTGCTTAAAGGGAAAGCCACCGGGCTTAGAGAATTCAAGTATGATTAATCGCCCTCCAGGCCGCAATACCCTGCGCATCTCTAAAAGCCCCTTTTCAAGGTTTTCGTAATTGCGCACACCAAATGCAACGATGATAGCATCAAATTTATTTTCCTCAAAGGGCAGGTTTTCCGAATCGGCATTGATTAATTCAATTTGGTGGTCAAGTTTGCGTTTCTTTAGTTTTTTTCTGCCCATTTCAAGCATACCATCAGAAATATCCACTCCAATTACTTTATCCGGATTCAATTTGAGCGATTCAATAGCAAAATCGCCTGTGCCGGTAGCAACATCCAATATGTATTTGGGCTGCAGGTCGTTCAACATTCGTATGGCCTTCTTTCTCCAGAGCACATCAATCCCCAGGCTTAAAAAATGATTGAGAAAATCGTAGCGAGGGCTAATATTATCAAACATCAGCGCTACCTGCTCCTTTTTACTTTCTTGCGCTTCTTTATAGGGTACAACTGTCATACTAGCATTCAAACAACCGCGAAGGTAAAGGGTTTTTACTTATCTGTGCTCCTAAAAGAGAAATTTGAGCTTCAAAATTGATGTGGACAATTAACGCTCAACAGGCTTGTGCATTGAGTTTCTTTAATTGCCTGTCACCCTGAATTCGACCCTTCGGTTGAGTTCCCGGCCTTCTTCCTCGTCATCGTTACTGGCCAATGGTTTTTCTGAACCGTAACCCATAGCCATAATCCTGCGGGTATCAATCCCTTTGGATACCAGAAAATCTCTGACCGCATTGGCTCTTTTTTGCGAAAGATTCTTGTTAAAGTTTTTGGATCCTATGTTATCCGTGTGTCCGGCAATTTCAATTTTCATGTTCGTATTTTGCTTAAGCATGCGCTCTAATTTATTGAGCTCGTTATAAGAAGCGTCTTTAAATGAAGCCTTACCAAAATCGAAATATATATTTCTGAGCACCGTACTAAAGCCTGTATCCAATTTACGCAAGCTCACTTTTCTTTCTATTATTTGTTCTTCTGCCCCTGCAGCCGGAATACTTAAGTTTAGATTTTGAAACATGTAGCCTTCTTGTTCTATTGACAAGCGGTATTCGGCTTTGTTTTCGCTGGTGAGGGTAAATTCATATATCCCTTCACTTGCCCGTGTTTGTCCTTGCAATTGATTGCCCGGCAAAAGTTCCAGTTTAATTTTTGTGTCGAGTAATTTATTGTTTTCGTCAACAACAGTTACCATCAACCTGACAGGTAGTAACTCTTTCTCAGCTTGTGCCGTTTCAGTTTTCTCTTCAGGCATACTGATCATATAAATATCTGCATAACCTAAACCATCATCTTTTACCGAAGCGTAATAGGCGCGCTGACCATCTTTTGTCGCGACATAATAAACATCATCGTCAGGTGTGTTTAATGGATAACCCATGTTTTCCGGTTCAGACCATTCATCGGTTAATTCGTTATAAGTAGTTTTAAAAATATCGTATCCACCCATGCCTGCATGACCACGGCTGCTGAAGTACAATGTCTTTCCATCATAATCAATAAACACACCTTCTTCGTCCCATTCTGAGTTTACTTTGGATCCCAGGTTTTTTATGCTCACCCATGCACCCGCACTGTTTTTTGTGGCCATGTAAATATCCAAACCACCAAAACCTCCCGGTCGATTACTGGTAAAATAAAGGGTCTTTTCATCAGGAGATATACTTACTGAATTCTCTGAAAAACTTGAATTCACTAATCCGGGTAAAGGCTCCGGTGTTGACCATACCCCTGCTCTTTGTTGGGTAGAATAAAAAATGTCGCCTTCGTTTACATCATAATAAAGAAAAAGTGTTTTTCCATCGGATGATAATGCAAGATTTGAATCGTGATAAATGGTATTGATGGGTGCGCCAATGTTTTTAGCCCGTGTCCATTCTCCCGCTACTTTACTCGCTGTAAAAATATCTTCAAAGGGTTTGTTGTCAGAGTCAACATTAATGTTCATGTTTCCATCTCTTCTTCTGCTGGTAAAAACAATCTCTGCTTCCATTTCATTGAGCATGGGCGCATAATCATCCAACTCAGAGTTGATAGCGCTTCCCAAATTAACAATAGCGTAATTCAATGGCTTAGCCACATAGCGTTTACCGTTTTCACACTCAAAAATATTTCTCTCTACAACTTTCAGATCAATCTTATCCTTACCAGTGTAATTGGAATTTGATGCTAATTTTTGTTTATACCGATTATAAAAATCGATGGCCCTGTCAAACTCAAGGCCATAGTGGTAACTTTTTCCAATCCAATATTCCAGATCAAAGCGGTAGTTCGGGTTTACAGCGTACACACGTAATAAGTATTTTACTGCCAGGTCTTTGTTAATCGTTTGTATATGCCAATATCCGGCAAGAAAATTTGCCCTGGTATTTTCATGATCCATATTGGCAGCCATCACCATTACTTCTCTGGCATCGTCCATGGCACTTGTTTCGGCCATAATACCTTCAGCCACTTCTACATATTGACGGGCCAGCTCCTTAGGATCATCATCCTGAGCAATAAGCTTAGCAAAGGATAACAGGCTAAAAAGTAGAATCAAAACAATACGATTCGAATTCATTGCAAAAAATTTAATAAACAATTGAGCCTATAAATTGTAGCAATATAATAAAAAAAGAAAATCATCTAAACTGCCAAAAAGGGGTAAACATGTTCATCCCCTGATATTACTTGCTAAATTTGGGTGTATCAAGCAGCAATTATGATCATAAAGAAGGCCGAATTCGTCAAAAGCAGTACTACAATTTCTAATTATCCGCCCGCCCTGCTTCCGGAGTTCGCATTCATTGGGCGTTCCAATGTTGGTAAATCATCTCTTATTAACATGCTCGCCAATCACAAGGGATTGGCCAAAACTTCGGGGCGCCCCGGTAAAACACAAACCCTTAACCATTTTCTTATTAATGATTCCTGGATGCTAGTCGACCTACCGGGTTATGGCTATGCCGGTGTAAGCAAGGTGATGAGAAAAGGTTGGTCAAAAATGATAGAAGAGTATTTATTGAAAAGAGAAAACCTCGCCTGTTTATTTGTTCTTATTGATGCAAGGCTTAAACCTCAGCCTATCGATCTGGAATTTATTCAATGGGCCGGAGAAAAAAAATTGCCTATAGTGATTACCCTGACCAAAACAGATAAACTCAAACCTGCTGAGCTCAAAACAAATGTTGAACGATTTAAAAATGCTTTACTTGAAAACTGGGAAGCATTGCCGGAAATTTTTCTTAGCTCGGCCGAGAAAAAAACAGGCAGGAAAGAATTATTGAATTTCATTGATGAGGTAATTTCGCGATTATCTTCAAATGATTAGTTTTGCCAACAAATATCTACATCATGGAATTGAGCGAAATAGCAAGTGTATCGGGTAAGTCAGGTTTATTTAAAGTTGTTAAGCCAACAAAAACTGGAGTAATTCTTGAATCAATTGACGAAACCAAGAGTCGCATGGTGGCTTCTTTGAGCAATAAGGTTTCTATGCTGCACGAAATTTCTATTTATACCAACAACAAGGAAGGCGTTACACCACTTGAAGATGTGCTCAAGAAAATAAAAGTTGAGTATGGTAACGATATAGGAATTGATGCCAATGCGGATGGTGCTGAACTGAAAGCCTTTCTAAAATCTGTACTACCAGATTTTGATGAAGAGCGGGTGTACACTTCGGATATTAAAAAGCTGGTAAAGTGGTACGCCATACTTAACATCTACCATCCGGAACTGCTTCAGGAAAAGCCTGCCGCAAAAGAACCCAAGCCAGAAAAGAAAAAACCTGCCGCAAAGAAAAAATCAGGCAACTGAAAACCCGGTATTTGAAAAACTCTCTGCCTTCTCTACCATTTTTTTAGAACCTACATAGAAAGGTGTGCGCTGATGTAACTTCTCAGGTTTAATTTCTAAAATTCTTCTTGTGCCATTGGTAGCCAATCCACCCGCTTGCTCGGCAACAAAAGCAAGTGCATTGCACTCATAGACCAGCCTTAGCTTACCATTCTTGTCTTTGGCTGTGGCTGGATAAATATAAATACCTCCCTTCAACACATTCCTGTGGAAGTCTGCCACCAACGATCCTATGTACCTGCCTGTATAATTATTATTTTTACAATGGGCAAGATATTCTTTAACGGGTAATGAAAAAGAATTGTACGAACCCTCATTCACAGAAAAGATTTTACCTTCTTCAGGTATCTTCATGTCAGGATGTGAAAGAAAATACTCTCCTAAAGTAGGTTCATAAGTAAACCCGTTAACCCCATGCCCGGTGGTATAAACCAGCATTGTGGATGACCCATACAATATATAACCAGCTGCCACCTGTTCATCGCCTGTCTGCAATATGTCTTCATCAGTAATTGGTGAGCCGATTGCACTTTTCCTTCTGTAAATTGAGAAAATAGTACCGATAGAAACATTTACATCAATATTTGAAGAACCGTCCAGCGGATCAATGGCAATCACATACTTGCCATGATTATTTAAATCAACAAACGATTCATTCTCCTCTGATATAATCGCACAAGCCTCTCCCCCTTTCATCAATGCGCGCGTAAAACGGATATCGGCAAGCACATCAAGCTTTTGTTGTTCCTCGCCACCGGAATTTTGCGAGCCCAAGCCACCCATAATATTGATCAAACCAGCCTTGTTTACTTCACGGTTAACCACCTTTGACGCCAACGCGATATCACGCAACAACTGTGAAAGCTCTCCACTGGCATAGGCAAATTCATCTTGCTTACTTTTAATGTACCGATCAAGAGTAATACCAATGGGTAAAGCAATTCTGGAATCTTCCATGCTTGTTTAGCGATTAAAGGGCTGTAATTTCGTATCTGTTAATTACCTCACAAATATAGGGTGCAAACGTTTTCGGACAATAAAAAACAAAGAAATGAAGGTATTTAAATTTGGTGGTGCTTCAGTAAAAGATGCCGGTACATTGAAGCGCACAGCCGGGATAATTCAAGTACATAGCAGTTTTCCATTGTTAGTGGTTGTTTCGGCTTTGGGCAAAACAACCAACGCGATGGAACGGATTCTTCTGCTCTACAATTCAGGCGCTGATTTTTCTGAAGAACTAGAACAACTCAAACAAAGCCATTTGACTATCATGTCTCAGCTCTTTTTACCTCAACACGAAGCATTTAATACTTTTGAAAAATTATTCCAATCAGCTAAAGACAGTTTAAGTATGGAAGCTGAATATGACTTTAAGTATGATGCTTTTATAAGCTATGGAGAACGATTTTCATCCTTAATACTTTCTGCCTATTTGAAACAAGAAGGATTAAACAATGAATTGATAGATGCCTCCACCCACATTACTACGGATGATACTTACCGCGAAGCTAAAGTAGATTGGGAAATATCATTAGAGAAGATTCTTCCCTTACGCGAAAAATTAAAAACTCAGGTATTGATCACTCAGGGTTTCATTGCTTCCGATAAAAAAAACAACACGACTACTTTAGGTCGTGAGGGTTCTGATTTCAGCGCTGCAATTTTTGCGTATTGCCTGGATGCCGAATCGGTAACCATTTGGAAAGATGTTCCGGGTATAATGAATGCCGATCCCAAGAGACTACCTGCCGCAAAAGTATTTCCTCAATTACCCTATAAAAATGCTTCAGAGATGACTTACTATGGCGCTTCGGTTATACATCCCAAGACCATCAAACCCTTAGCGAACAAAAAAATACCACTCTTTGTAAAAAATTTTGATAACCCCGATTTACCTGGTACCGTTATTCACGATTGTCACGTAGAAGAATGGCCTCCAGTAATTGTGTTTAAAGAAGAGCAATGTTTAGTGTCCTGTAAAGTGACTGATTTCAGTTTCGTTAATGAATTTCAGCTTGGTAAAATTTTTCATGTGTTGTCTGATCTTGACATTCGCATCAACATGATGCAGAACTCGGCTATCTCCTTTTCATTTTGCATCGACTTCAGAGAAAATAAATTGATGAAGTTGGTCGACAAACTTCAACATGATTTTGAAATTTTCTATAACACCGGCTTACAACTGGTTACGGTAAAAAATTACGACCAACAAACCTACCATGAATATCGCAATAGACCTGGTGTAATGCTGGAGCAATCAAGCCGTAATACTTTACAGGTTTTGCTTAGGGTTTAAAGCCGGGAAGCACTTCTTCCTCTATATGGTCAAGCAAGTTGTTTGTGCTTCGTTCAAGTATTTCAAAAACTATTTGAAAACCCTCTTCACCTCCATAGTATGGATCTGGCACATCCTCATGAGGTGATGTTTCGTCAAAAGCACGCATGAGAATAATCTTTGCGTTGTACAGACCACTACCATCCATTTTTTGAATGTTGTAAAGATTGCTGCGATCCATCGCAAGTAACATTTCAAAGTGTTGTAAATCGGCCGGCTTTATTTGTCGGCCTACATGCGCAATTTCAATGCCATTCCTTTTCGCGTTGACCAGCGTGCGTGCATCAGGTGGATCACCAATATGATAATTTGAGGTTCCGCAGGAATCGGCATATATGTATTTCTCTAAATTTCGCTGTTTCAGCTTATGCTTAAATATAGCCTCTGCCAAAGGAGAACGACAGATATTGCCCAGACAAACAAAAAGTACTTTATACATAGATGGTTTTTCTGCAAAATTAATTGCTTTGGCGGTTACACCATATTCTTGAGAACTATATATACCAGCATAGCACAACATACCAAAACCGCCTTTTGGTATTTGCAGGGCCTCCTTTGAAAAAAGGAGGCTTTTTTCTTTATTGGCTCCGCATCAAATTAACACCCATCATGGATTTTATCAAAGTAGATGAACAGGTAGCTCCTTTTGTAGCGCAAATTAGTCTGAACAGACCTAAAGAACTCAATGCCCTTAACCTCCAACTCATGCAGGAATTGCGCAATAGCCTGCAAGAACTAGACAAAAATGACAAGGTGCGTGTCATCATTATTACAGGAAATGAAAAGGCATTTGCGGCTGGTGCCGACATCAAACAAATGGCAGATAAAACAGCCATAGATATGCTTACCATCGATCAGTTTTCTACCTGGGACCAAATAAGGAAAACACGAAAGCCCATTATTGCTGCAGTTTCTGGTTTCGCACTTGGAGGGGGTTGTGAACTTGCCATGACTTGTGATATGATAATTGCCTCTGAAACCGCCCAATTTGGGCAACCTGAAATTAAAATAGGTGTAATGCCAGGTGCCGGGGGCACTCAAAGATTAACAAAGGCCATTGGTAAAGCAAAGGCAATGGAACTTGTATTAACCGGAAGGTTTATTTCAGCGCAAGAAGCATACGAAAGGGGCTTAATCAACAAAGTTGTACCGGTTGAAATGTATATGTACGAATCAATTGCACTTGCTAAGGAGATTGCGCAAATGTCGCCAGTAGCTGCATTATTGGCGAAGGAATCAATTAACCGTTCATTCGAAACTCATTTAGATGAAGGACTTCATTTCGAAAGAAAAAATTTCTATCTCACTTTTGCATCTGAAGATCAAAAAGAAGGTATGCAGGCGTTTATTGAAAAAAGAAGGGCTGAATATACGGGCAAATAAAAAAGGGCTGAAAATTTCAGCCCTTTTAAAAATATTATCAGTGATTAACTATCTCACGCTCAATCCCAAGCCAACACTAAGTACGCTGTATTTCTGTATTGTATAATCAGCATGTAGCGTTAAGACCGCCAGCTTCAAACGGAAACCTGCGGTCATACGAGGCCCTGAAGCTGCGTATTCAAGCGCTACAGGGTCAGTTAAGGTTTCAGGTCCACTCGGACCATCTATTTCATATGTACCCAACATATCCATGTTCGACTTGGCAATATTAAAACCCAAACCTCCGTAAACAGTTGCAACAGAAACTTTCTTGGAAATTAATCCCTGAACAGTTAATGCAGAAAAAGATATTGAAGCCTCCTGATTGGTACCTGGAACTGATTCACTTAAATCAATGCTCATAGTTGCTTTGGTATAGCCAACAAAACCTGACATATCGAAAGGCAACATTTTAATGCCGGGGATATGTTGTTTGATGTCGTGCATAACACCCACCCCAAACATTTTAAAACTTAAATCATCCAATTTACGCTCAGGCACTAAACGCAATTTCAAATCCGTATTTTTAATAAGACCAATACCCAGGTTAAGCGTAGGTACGGGCATAAAGTTCATCCTTATCCTGTTCTTGAAATCAAGCCCTGGAGGGCCATTGATAGTTACCGATGCATCGTCCTGCAACGCATAAGTCGGAGTAATATCAGGACCAAAAAAAGTAGGTGCTTGTCCATCAAAGCCTGGCGCAGGTTCAAGTTCCTGCAGATCTAATGCCAATACATCATAAAATAATTTGCTTTCAGGGATTTTAACCGCATTAAACGTAAGGGTAAGGTCTACACCTCCAATTTTATGTGGTTTGGCTGTATTGTACCATCCATTGGCCAAACCAACGCTGGTGCCTTCCATCATTGGTGAAAGATAGCCGCCTATCAGCTTAGTCGCATCTTGAAGACCTCCTTCTAATAATTGGTCAAACTCTCCTTGTGCTTTTGCTTGCCATGAAGGTAAAAAGCAAAGTGAAAATACGCCTATAAGTAAGGCTTGGTAAATAGGTTTAGATTTAAAGTTCATACTTGTTGATTTAAAGGCTCAAATTAAACATTTTATCTGTATTCCTAAATCTATAAATAAGTAAACCATGAAAGGGTAGTTTATATTTACATCTCCATATGTGGCGTATACTCTATACTATTGGCATTTTTAGTTTGAAACTCATCTATTTGCTGGCGGCACCGCTAAGCCCTAAAGCCCATGCCTTCAATGTTGGAAGAAAAAACCTATTGGCAAAACTTGAAGTAGCTCTTCGGGGAAATGATAAAAAAGTGATTTGGGTCCATGCCTCATCACTGGGCGAATTTGAACAGGGGCGTCCATTAATTGAGCGTTTAAAATTAGAATTTCCTAGCATCAAAATTCTATTAACTTTTTTTTCTCCTTCAGGATATGAAGCACGAAAAAATTATGCGCATGCAGATTATATATTCTATTTGCCATGGGATTTACCTAAATCCGCCAGGCGCTTCGTTCAAATTACAAAACCCACCCTTGCAGTATTCATTAAATATGAATTCTGGCATAATTATATAAGCGAATTGGGTAATCATAAGATCCCTGCAATTTCAATCTCAACCATTTTAAGAAAAGAACAGGTGTACTTTCAGTGGTATGGAAATTACTTTGCCAATACGCTTAGATCAGTCGATCACTTCTTTGTACAAAATGAAGAAACGGCTGCATTACTTGATTCATTAAGTATCAAACAACATACAATTACTGGAGATACCCGATTTGACCAGGTAAAAAATATTCGGGAAGAATTTCAACCTGTTTCGCAGGTTGAAAGTTTTAAAGATCAAAGAAAATTATTCATTGCCGGAAGTGTGTGGAAAGAAGATATGGAAATCATCACCCCTTTCATAAGTCATAGTGATAACCAGTGGTGTTTCATTATTGCTCCACACGAAATCAGTACTGACTTTATTAACAAAATAGTAGGAGATATCAAGGAAAAATGTATTCGTTTCTCTCAAATAAAATCAGGAGATGACATTAGTTCTTACAAAGCAATTATCATCGACAATATAGGCATGCTTTCAAAACTCTATCGTTATGCCGACTTTGCTTTTATTGGTGGGGCATTTGGCGCAGGCCTCCACAACATTATTGAAGCCTCTAGTAATGGTATTCCGGTTTTCTTTGGCAATAAAAAATTTAAAAAATTCAGAGAAGCGATAGATTTGATAAAATTGGGCGCAGCTTTTCCTGTTCGCAACTTTGAAGAATTCAAACTATTGATGAATCAATTAGGCGATGAAAGGCAATACAATTTAGTGCGCACTATCGCCAATAACTATGTTGCTCAAAATACCGGTGCTACCGAAAAGATTATGGCCTACTGTCGAACCAAACTAAATCAAAATTGAAAACAGGAAGGGTAATAAGATCTACAGGTTCATGGTATGAGGTCATTGATGATGAGGGCACCCTGCATACTTGCAGATTGCGAGGCAAATTACGACTTGAAGATTTAGGCGTGACAAATCCTATTGCGGTCGGAGATTTTGTGCGATTTGAGTTACAGAATAATGAAGCCATGATTGATGATATCCTGCCTAGAAAAAATTATATCATCAGACAATCGGTAAAAAAAAGCAAACAAAAACACATACTCGCAGCCAACCTTGACCAGGCAATTCTGGTGGTTACTCTGATTTACCCAAGAACTTCTAACGGATTTATTGATCGCTTTCTTGTTACTGCCGAATCTTTCAGTATACCTCAAGTACTGGTTTTTAATAAATTGGATATACTAGACGATGTGCAAAAATCAGAACAAGAAAAACTAATTACACTTTATGAAAGTCTGGGTATAAAATGTTTATCAATATCTGCACTTACCGATGAATTAACAGATTTAAAAGATTTACTAAAAGGGAAGGTAAGTTTGCTGGCAGGCCATTCTGGTGTGGGTAAGTCCACCATCATCAATTTGCTGTTGCCAGATACTTTTCAGAAAACAGAAGAGGTTTCAGATTTCTCATTAAAAGGAAAACATACCACTACTTTTGCTGAAATGTTCAAACTCGATGAAGGTACCTTCATTATCGATACACCCGGAATAAAAGAACTTGGCCTGATTGAAATGGAGCCAGAAGAAATTTCTGACAACTTTCCGGAAATGCAAAAAATACGTGACCAATGTAAGTTTGGTTATCGTTGTCTTCATTTACAGGAACCAGGATGTGCAGTTATTCGTGCGGTTGAATCAGCTGAGATAGCAGCAAGCAGATACATTAGTTACGTAAGCATGATAGAGGGAGAAGATAACAGGCGATAATTCAAGTAGAATAAATCGTTACCACAAAAAGAAAAGTTCTATAAGCAAATTGAGTAACAACAAATAATACGACTGACAGAATTGTAAATATACCGGTCAGCCATATTTTATCTTTGTATACCGTTTTCAAGGATAGAAATATATATAGCAGAAAGATTACTCCCAATACAGCTCCGATGGGAGGCAAATACTGAACGCTCAGTCCGAAAATTTTTACAAGCACCCATAACAGGCCCGGAAGCACCAGAATAAGCAATAAAATAAATGAGAAGAAGTAAAGTGAATAAATAAAATGATCAGCAAAGTACATCTTCTTTCTAAAGTAAATTAACGAAAGTAAAAACGCCATTGCCGGAACATTGACTATTACCAATGAACTTGAAAGTTTTGATGTGCGGTCTTTATATATTTTGGAATATTCATCAAATGAAATGCTTTCCTCCTTTAGTTTTTTATCGACCATTGACCTTGCCATTTTTCTATGATGGTCTTGGTTCAATTGGTCTGTAAGACTCAAGTTCAAATCACTAAGAGGGGTAAAAATGAAATAAACCAAGTTGATTAAAAGAAATACAGAAATTGGCGGCATCCAGCGCTTTCGCTTACCCTCTATATAATCTGCGGCAAGTCGCCCCGGTTTGAAGGCTAAAACCCACAAGTTTTTGAAGAAGTTGTTCTCGAGGTAAAATACTGAACCAAAAAATTGTCTTACGAAAAAGATAAATCTATGCTCCTTCGGATCAATTCTTTTCTGTCCGCACTGATGGCAAAATTCTCCCTTTAATTCTGCCTCGCAATTCAAGCATTTATTTGTGCTGTGTTGATCCATCAGATTTAAAACTTCATTTGCTGATTTGAATTCCAAAGTAGAAAATATTTCTTTACAAGCGAAAAATTAAGCAAACGTATATTCAAACGCATTTCGTAGAGTATTCTTTTAGACAATGCAGCCTGTTCATTAGCATGGCTATTCATTTCCAATATCTTTAAACAGACTTTGTAAGTACTTATTGATTGATTTGAAAAAAGCTTGAATTGTTTTTTGTTTTGAGCATTCTTTACAATTCTTCTTTTTACCAAGGCTTCTGGTGTATAGCAAAAGTGAAAATTTCGGGAAGAGCGAATTAAAAAATCAAAATCTTCATAAGCCAATTGTTCATCATAGCCGCCTAAATCAGCCATTACTTTTTTAGCAAACATCAAGCTTGGCGGGCAAACAAAATACCGGTATACCAAATCAACATAAATATCTCCTTGCGGAATGGTGTGATGCGGATAACGCTTGGAATGATAATGCAAAAAATCGCCTCGCTCATTTATATAAGCAGCATCAGTAAAATTAACTCCGTAGGGTTCACCTGCCCTTTGAAGTGCCTTGATTCCTGCTTCAATTCTTCCAGGCATTAAAACATCATCAGCAGCCAGGTCTATGATGTATTCGCCTCGGGTCAATTCCAATGCTTGATTGAACGCCTTGCAATGACCATTATTTTGTTCAAAAAAAATTACTTCAAGCGCTGGATGATCATTTTTAAATGCCAATATTTCGCTAGTGCTGTTATCTGTACTTGCATCGTCTACCGCAATAAGTTGAATATTTTTATAAGATTGCGAGACAACTGATTCAAGCGCCTCCCTCACGTACTTTTCATGATTGTAGCAAAGGCATATTACAGAAACAAGGGAAGACATTAGTAGAGTATTTTTTCAAATGTGTACTTCGGGCAAAGCGCTGCACCTATATGCCTTTTGAAATCAAGTAGTGTAAACAAAGGTTTGCCATCAACCATACTGGTGCCTAAATCAACCATCTCAAATTGGTTGCGTCTGGCAAATTCGTATATACGATGCAGCATTAATACTGCAGGACTTTGCTTTTTGAATTTCGATAGAGAGTCGTAATAAAAAGTATATAAAATCCGATTATCTACAGCAAGGGTAATGGCCCCTCCTACCAGTTCTTCCCTATGATATAATCCGAACAGAAAAAAATTTTCCTCAAACTGTTTGACAGTCGATACTAAATCAGGAAAAGTCATTGACAGCTTATAGCCCTTCTCCATCCTCGCCTGGGCAATCACATTATAAATTGTTTCAATGTTAGCCGGTTGTTCTCTTTTTGCCACAAAACCCTGCTCTTCACAAATGCGCATTTTTCTTCGTTCCTCACTAGCCATTCTTGCTACCGGATCGGTTTGAACATCTACAATGGCACTCAATTCAATATTTGTAAAAAACCCGCTTCCGATTAGCGCAGCATTGATGTAATCCGATTTTTGTTTGTCGTAAAGTTCAGGAAATGATTTTACAATGATTTTTTCTATTTTTCTCTTCTTTAAATCCTCCAGTAACAAATCTACAAAATGAAAAACATGTTGTAAAGAAATCGCATTTGAAAGCATGAAGCCACCAAACGGTGCCCTTACAGGGCTAAAGGCTACTGTATTTTCAAAATGAAAATGTATCTCGCCCAAACATTTATGCTTGTTTGTATCGATATAAAAGTAATGCAGGCAAGTGCCTTTGTTTTGTAAAGCGAGGTGCTCGGGTTTATGAAAAAGATAAACGCTGTAACTACGTTTGTATTTATCTGGTAAACTTCCTTCAAGAATTGAAAAACCGTCCAAACTCAATAAGGTATACCTATACGTTTATAAATGAAGTGCATTAACCATGCAGGACCGATCAATAAAAACTGAACATCTTTAAAGAAAGATGGTTTTTTGCCTTCCACTTTATGTCCATAAAATTGTCCGATCCATGCCAATACAAAAATACCGATTGAAATTGCCCACATCGGGGCAAGATTTACTTGAGTTATCAAATTTGCCAAAAAAAGACAGAACAAACTGAACAAGGCCATGCCCAAACCCAATGTAAAAGAGAGTGTAGCATAGTACACTAAAACTACAATGAGTACAATTGTTGCCCAGTTCGCATAAGGATTTCCCTGTCCAAGCCAGGTTTGTATTATTCCATTCGGTATAGACCAAATCAGCCCGATCACACTAAAAAATATCAGTGGAACACAAATCCAGTGAATGGCTTTGTTGGTTGCATTTTGATGGCTCTCGCCATACTCTGCAAGAAGTTCGTCTATTCTGCGCATAACGATTTGATTAAATTTTGAAACAATTTATAATTATTCCCTCGCTAAAACAATCAAACTTTGGTACGAACCTTTTCCCAGGACTTTACCTGCCAAAAAACCTTTCCTGTGGTTAATAGATTGTTTTTATCGTCATGTATTTTCACTTCACAGGGTACTACCACCGATTCTTTTTCGCTAAGCGGCTGATAGATTTCTTTTTCTATCCACTCATCAGAAATATTAAAAACTGCATAGGCGCTCATCTTTCCCTGAAAATGATAATCCATTTCAAAGCGCTGCATAATGATGCGGTATTTGCTGGCATCTAAACGCCTGATCAAGGAGAGCCCTGTGGTAAACTCACTCAATGTGGCAAGTCCGCAGGCATGCAATCCGCGGATATGATTAAAATTTCTTCGTTTGTAAGGGATGCGGGTTTTTATGGAAGTATCTGTAATTTCAACTACTTTGAAGCCATGTGGCTTATTAAAGGGTATCATTCGGTCTAAAGCCCTGTTGAGCACCCAAAGCCAAAAGCTTGAAGTTTTGGCTTTTTGAATAATTTTGGCAGAATCAATTTTCATTCTCAAATTTTTAATACAAGATAAGGAATCAATAAATCAAGTATGCAAAAGAAAATCATCGTTTTAGGAGCAGGATTGGTAGGAAAAGCCATCGCAATTGATTTAGCCAAAGATCATGAAGTAACATCGGCTGATATCAATGAAGATGCACTCCGGAATTTATCCGAAAAAAAAATCAAAACCATTAAGGCCGACCTCGCGAATCCCGAAAAATTAAAAACGATTATTTCAGATTTTGATTTGGTGATTGGTGCAGTACCCGGCTTTATGGGATTCAATACAGTCAAAACAGTTATTGAAGCAGGAAAAAACATGGTGGATATTTCTTTCTTTCCGGAAGAGCCATTCGAGCTAGATAAACTGGCTAAGCAAAATAAGGTTTGCATAGTAACCGATTGCGGTGTTGCCCCCGGCATGGGAAATATCATACTTGGTTATCACGACAAAAAAATGAAGGTTTTAAAATATGAGTGCCTTGTGGGTGGATTGCCGGTTGTACGAGAATGGCCTTACGAATATAAAGCCGTATTCTCTCCCATTGATGTTCTGGAAGAATATGTACGACCTGCTCGTTATGTACAAAATGAAACTATGGTGGTGCGAGAAGCATTGTCGGATGCAGAACTTGTTCATTTCGATGGTGTGGGTACGCTCGAATCATGGAACTCTGACGGACTTCGTTCGCTAATTAAAACAATGCCCCATATTCCAGACATGATAGAGAAAACCTTGCGTTACCCTGGCACCATTGAATACCTGCGCGTGTTGCGCGAAACAGGATTCTTTTCTTACGATGAAATAGAAGTGAAAGGAAATAAAATCAGACCCATTGACCTTACCGCCAAACTGCTTTTTCCTAAATGGAAACTCAAACCAGGTGAGGAAGAATTTACTGTAATGAGAATTGTGATTAAGGGTGAAGAAAACAGTAAAGCAAAAACATATACCTACCACCTGCACGATAAATACGAAAAGGAAACAGACACATTATCTATGGCCCGCACAACCGGATACACTTGCACAGCCGTTGCCAATCTTGTGCTTGAGGGTAAATTTGACCGCATAGGTATTTGCCCACCCGAATACCTGGGCGAAGATGAGGCTAATTTCAATTTCATTCTTGACTATCTGAAAGCCCGGGGGGTAAAATACCAGACAGAAATAAAATAATTACTTACCTTAAGACGCCAAAACAAATACCTGATTAATGGACGCCATAAAAAAAGCACCAAGCTTAATTGAATCTCTCATACCTATTCTTTTTCTAACTGTACTACTTATACTCAATGTTGTTTTTGTATTTGGAGATGACTCTATTGCCGGTTCCAACCAAATCTCACTTTTACTTGCTGCAGCATTAGCCGGTGTAATGGCGCTTCGGCTGGGATATTCCTGGGAAAATATTTTAGATGGTATAGTAAAGAGCATTAGTTCAGCCATGAGTGCCATGCTCATTTTGTTATTGATTGGTTCTTTATCAGGCACCTGGCTCATCAGTGGTGTGGTGCCGGCCATGATTTATTACGGTCTTGAAATTCTCAATCCAGTAATTTTTCTTTTTGCCGCTTGTTTAGTCTGCGCTATTGTATCCGTAGCCACAGGCAGCTCATGGTCAACAGCTGCAACCATTGGCATTGCATTGATTGGCATAGGACAAACCATGGGCATTCATGAAGGTGTAGTGGCCGGAGCAATAATTTCAGGCGCCTATTTTGGTGATAAAATGTCCCCCCTTTCCGATACTACCAACCTTGCGCCAGCCATGGCAGGCACAGATTTATTTACACACATTCGCTACTTAACCTACACAGCCATACCCACTTTCATTATTACCCTTGTCATTTTTCTCATCTGGGGTTTTAATATAGACTCCACTGCTTCGGTTGAAAATGTTAGCATGGTTCAGGAGGCCATTGCCAATAAATTTAATATCAGTCTGTGGTTGTTCATTGTACCTGCCGTTGTAATTTTTCTCATAGTGAAGAAAGTTGCTGCCTTACCTGCCCTGTTGGTTGGCACTTTATTGGCCGCAGCATTTGCCTTGTTTTTTCAGCCTCAAATTATCAATGAAGTATCTGGAATTTATAACAATTATTCCCTTTCTGGGTATAAGGCCTTTATGATTGCCATGTATGAAAGAATCACCATCATAACAGGAGTTGAATTGCTAGATAGCGAGGGCTTGCTTTCTTCTAAGGGAATGACCGGAATGTTAAATACCGTTTGGTTAATTATTTGTGCCATGATTTTTGGCGGTGTATTGGAAAGTTGCGGGATGCTCAAGCGAATCGCTACATCAATAATTGGTTTGGCTAAATCAACTGTATCACTGGTGGCTTCTACCGCAGGTACCTGTATTGTTTTTAATGCTTCAGCATCTGATCAATACATTGCCATAGTAGTACCAGGCAGAATGTTTGCAGATACTTATAGAGAAAGGGGTCTTGCTCCGGAAAACCTGAGCAGAACTTTAGAAGCTTCAGGAACGGTTACTTCTGTATTAATTCCATGGAATACCTGTGGTGCATACAATGCCGGTGTATTAGGCGTGAGCACCATGACATATCTGCCGTATTGCTTCTTCAATTTGTTAAGCCCTATTATGGTAATTCTAATTACTGCGCTTAACATAAAAATTGCAAGACTGAATGGAGCAAAGTAATTCAGGTAAATCAACTATCAACAAGCGTATTAGTCGCGAAGAACTCGAACAATTACCCCTGCGTGCGTATTCCGGCAAGGTCTCCATCATTACCGATGCCGCACAGTTAAACAAAACCTTCAAAGAACTAAGGCATCACGAGCACATAGGTTTTGACACAGAAACCAAACCAACCTTCAAACGTGGAGAATGGCATCCGGTGGCTTTAATGCAAATTGCAACAACAGAAAAAGTTTACCTTATACGCACTACACATACCGGACTGAATGAAGAGGTCCTGCACTTTATGGAAGACGCAGGTATAATGAAAGCCGGAATTGCTTTACGCGATGATTTACACGAGCTAAGAAAACTGAAACTTTTTCAACCCAAAGGTTTTCTTGAATTAGGCAATATGGCCAAAACCATTGGCATAGAACAACAGGGATTAAAAAATCTAGCCGGAATACTACTCGGTTTCAGGATATCCAAAAATATGCAGGTCTCTAATTGGGAGGCAAAAGAGCTTACCGAAAAGCAAGTCATTTATGCAGCAACTGACGCCTGGGTATGCCTTGAACTCTTCAAAAAGCTGCATGATAAAACTGACATCAAAAAAGCCTTGCTTCGCATTTAATTTCTGATATGTTTCGAAATTATTAAGTACTCAGGTTTGTTGAGTGATGGAATAACCCTATATAACTCGGAATGAAAATGCTACAAATACCCACATTATTAATATCCTGGCTTATTTTATTGGCTTGTGCTGACAAAGAAGTATTAACTGATATCGATGCAAATGATCCCGGCATTAGTCAGGTGATTGTTCAATCAGAAAAGCAAAATTTCAAAATTGATAC
>CAZVFM010000027.1:0-20439 GCA_964626095.1 uncultured Roseivirgaceae bacterium
AAAAGTGTTTTCTATTATTTTGATATTTCACTTTTACCTTGTCTTTAATTTATTATCACTTACCACATGGAGAAATATAATTATTAGTGAGAGTGTTAATAAAATGTGAATGAGATTATTGACAGGATACAAAAAATATCTCATTAACCAAAATAAATCAAGTATGGCTGCGATGAAGTAAAGTAATCTGTTCGTAGAAATAACATCGGAAATTCGCTAAAATTTTTCTAAACAAATAAATATGATTTCATTATTTGTGTTTGACAACAAATTAACTTACATGAGTAGAGACGTAGAAAATGGAGATTATAACCATTTCTTTGGCAACTATTATGGTCACCTGAAGTTGGGAGGTAAAAGTGTCAGTACTTTAAAATAAAGGTGCCCGTTTTTTTAGTTTAGTACTAATACACGGTTTATAAAATCTTCTATATAGGGAAAAACACCGGTGCCGTGTGTGCCACCCTCAATAGGTATGAAGGTGAGTAATTGGGCATTTGTTCCGTTGTTCAATAACTTCTCATAAGTGATAATTGAATTTTCGTACGGTACGGTGATATCAGCAGTACCGTGATACATATAAATTGGTTTTGTGGGTTGCCAATTTACCAGGCTGTTAGCATTGAAAGCTTCTACAATAAAGTTGTATCTGGGATCGGTATCTATATTTTCCAGGATATCTTGCTGTACTAATTCAGCTACATTATTTGTTAGTTGTGCATTTATTTGTCCGCCCGATTTTGTTTTATCGAACAAAGCAGGTATGGCACTTGCATAAGGCTCGTTAAAAAACTCATTCAAACCCTGAGACCAGTTATAATTTTCTTTGTAGGCAAGGGCAACATAGGCCAAATAAAATGGTTCATCATAAGTTTCCAGGGTAAAGAAATATTCTTGCATTGCCTTTACATCATAGCCTCCTGAAGCCGGAAACGAAGCGATAAGGTTGATATCTGATGAAGGGTTCTGTTCAATAAACTTATGTGTGGCCATGGTGGCATAACCACCCTGTGAATATCCGGAAAGAAAAAGTTTCTTATTAAAATTAATTTCGTTCATTCGGGCGAGTTCAGCAGCAGCCAAGAGGTTATCATAAATTGCCGAAGCTGTGTATTCTTCAACATAGTAGGGGTGAAATATTTCAGAAGATGCGCCAAATCCAATGAAATCCGGAATTACTGCAATAAAACCCGGTGAAGCGAGTGCGGCATAAAATAACCAGGAATTACTGCTCAATCCGGCAACTGATGGAGCCTCTGCATTTGAAGCAATTGTACCATGATTAAAACACAGCATGCCTACAGGATCTGATGTTTTAGGCAGTGCAACTACACCGCTTGCTACAATAGAATTCCCATTATAGTTTGTCCGGTAGGTTACTTTATAGACTTCAACATCATATTTCATTTCCTCTACGGGTACATCCAGACCTGAGGCGCCAATAAAGAACTTTAAGTCATTGGCTGAGCGATTTATAAAAACCTCGCTTTGAACCAAAACCAGCGGAACGAATGGGCTTTCTTTATCAGCACATGATTGAAGAAACACAAGTCCTGCAAAGAAAATTAGAACAGTAAATGACCTTTTGATGCACATAGAATTAAATCTCAATTTTTAAATAGTTTACTATGCAGAATTACGCGCTGCGTTGATTATACCAAACATACAACGCATAACCAATTTTCTGTAGATATGTTCATTTTTATTTTTTTCTGCCCGCAATTGTTGCAGCGCATATTGCTGTATGCAGATCAATGGCAATACAATTTTTTCTCTGAGCTTGATCGAGCTTCTGATCTGAGCATTGTTTTCCATTAATTCTTCCTGCCCCGATACTTTCAAAATGCTGACTACAGATTTTTCGTATTCGTTTTTCATCAACTTCCAAAAGGCCGAGAATTCTGCATCTTTAGCCAAGTAGGCGGTAGCCGGATAAAATGTTTTTTTTAAGGCCTGCATACTGTTACTCAGCAGTGTTCTGAAAAACAGGGAGTTTTGGTGAAGTGCCTGCAACGATTTCATCTTATTTGTTCTTTCCAATGCTTCAATGGCACTGCCTACACCGTAGAAGCCCGGGATATTTTGCTTCATCAAAGCCCATGCGCCAACAAAAGGTATGGCGCGTAAATCTTCCAGCCTCAGTTTAGTGGCTTGCTTTCGTTTCATAGGTCTTGATCCTACCTTGGTCTCGGCAAAAAAGGATAGTGGACTCACTTTTTCTAGATATGGAACGAAATCAGGATGTTCCTTGAAGTCTATATAAGATTTGTAAGCTTGCTCGGCTAATTCTTCAATCAATTTTTGCTCAGCTTCATCCAACTGCTGCATTTTGTTTTTGAATATGCGGTTTTCAATACCTGCCGACAAAAGCTGTTCGAGATTATATTTGGCAGAATGGTATTTGCCGTAATTGGAACTAATGGTTTGTCCTTGTATAGTGATTTGCACTTCCTTACATTCAATTTTATCTCCTAGTGAAGCATAGAAGTCATGGGTATTTCCTCCGCCACGTGCAGGGGGTCCACCTCTGCCGTCAAAGAAAATGGCGCTAATACCTTCATCGCGACTGATGGCCGTTAGCATTTCTTTTGCTTTAAATATTGACCAATTAGCTTTTAAATAGCCACCATCTTTTGTGCCATCAGAAAAACCGAGCATGATGGTTTGTTTATTTTCTCTTCTGCGAAGGTGGCTGCGATAGACTTTGTTTTTATAAAGTGTCTGCATAATAGTACCTGCATCTGAAAGGTCATCAATAGTTTCAAAGAGCGGAATAATATTGACCGAAAAATTATTACCAAGAATCAACTGACATAATTTAAATATTTCAATTACGTGTAAGGCAGTTTGAGAGTTACTGATAATGTATCTGTAACAAGCATGTGTTCCATTTTGCTTTTGAATTGCCTCAATTGCTTTGATGGTATCCACAACTTCTTTGTCAAAGGGATCATCAAACTTTACCTGGTATACATCACAGCTTATACTCAACAGATGATTAATCTTTCCATTTTCATCCAGCAGCTGATATTTTTCTAGCGGCATACCTTTTGATTTCTTATGAAGATGTTTAATGATGGCATCCCACACTGATGCATGCTTGCTGCTGTCTTGCCGGATATCCAGAGTAGAAAAGTGAAAGCCAAAAATATTGATCTTTAAAATGAATTTATCAATCAATGAGAGAAACAGCCCATCGTGTTTGTCGATGAGTTTATCCCGAATCTCGTTCAATTCGGTTAGCAATTCATTTGCATTGTTATAATGTTGCTTTTCAAGAAAGGCCATCTCATACACTTTGCGTTCTACTTCAATGACCAACTCATGAATGCCTTGAAAAGTAAGCCGCCTGCGTAAAAATCGGATGTCACGATAATAGCATTTGAGTAAAACCTCTTTTAACCGATATGCCACGCGTTGGGTAATATCATGGGTTACAAAAGGATTTCCATCGCGGTCGCCACCAGGCCAGAAGCCAACGTTGAGCAGATGATGATTTTTGAATTCATTAAGTGGAATAGCTAAACCATCGCTTAGCCGGGAAATGATGTCTGGTATGACTTTATAAAAAACATTTTCTAAAAACCAGGTAAGGCTTACGGCCTCATCAAAGGGGCTGGGCTTCTCTCGATTGATAAAAGCTGTCTTTCCTAATTGTTTTAGTAATACATTAATTTGATTTAGATCGTTTTGCCGGATGGCTTCTTCCAGGTCGGTCATAATGCCTAATACTGTACCAGGATAAAATTGTGTAGGGTGTGCAGTAAGTACTATACGAATGGCAAAGTCGTTAAGCACATCAAGCAGCTGCTGTTCCTTGCCTTCGCTTTGTACCCTGGCCAGCAAGGCCGATATACTTCCTTTACCACTCAGGTCGTTTATTTTTTCGAAAGCAGCATCTTCAACCGAGTCAAACAAAACCACTTGCCGTTCAACATACTGAATAAAACTGAAGAGTAAATCAAATTGATCTTTTTCATCAGCCTGAGGTACAATGTCTGAGAAGAACTGACTAATGATTTTCTCTGGTGTCCACTTTTTATCAAAACCTTCTTCACTGTATTGCAGCAGTAGGGGTAAATAAGTGCCAGTTCTGTAAATACCAGAGTAGGGAAGATTAAGAAATAAACTGTTGTAGATATGGTAGCGTATGGCTACTTCTTCTTCATAACGACTGTTCATGGGCACGCTTCAAAATAATTAAATGTTATCCTTTAAAGATAAGAATTTAATACTTAAGGCTTGCCTGATTGTTTTGTGAAATGTTAATGGGTCATTTTAAGACTGCATTACAAATCAGCCGTTTTGATTTTTCTATAGCTGATAAAGTTGAAGACAAACAACCATACAGAAGCTACTGCAACACTTTGCCAGCTCACAAAATCCTGTATCTCGCGGAATATGTAGCGCGGAAAGGGAGCAATAATGATATTGGATATGGCGTTCATTGGAAAATAGGGGTCAAGAAAAGCGATTTCTTCTGGCAAGTTTAATATGATGATGGATTCAATCATTTTGGCTAACAATACTATGGTGATAGCCAAACCAGAACGCTGGACGAGCACGGATATCATTAATGCAAAAGATAAGAAAGTAAATACGTCCAGAAAATAACCGGCAATAAATTGAAATCCAGCAAAAACATCAGTCATTGTGAATGCCGGAGAATAAATAAATCCGCAAATTAATCCGATAAGCAAAACAAAGAGTGATGAGAAAAGTGCTAAAACTAAATTCATGGAAAGCTTGCTCAATAAAAATTCGGAGCGGCTTAATCCATCAATAACGTTTTGCCTGATGGTACGATAGGTAAATTCATTGGTAACAGAAACCACAATAACAATAGCCAAGACAATTTTCAAGCTGCTGCTTGCCCATGTTAAATTCTGCCATATATCCGGAAAGTGATAAAGAGGAATGCGTAGCGGGTCCCATCCGTCAAAGCTAGCTCCCTGCCGTTTCATCCATTTTAGAAACTCCATGCCGCTTAACGAACCCAGGCCAAGCACAATAAAATAAAAACCATTCAGTATCCAGAAGGTACGGTAACTGCGCTGTTTCTTAAAATCTATTTTAAACAGGTCGATAATATTAGTCATTTGCTCCGGCTAAAAGTTCAAGAAATTGTTTTTCGAGGCTTTTCTTTCTAGGTACGATATGTGAAGCAATCACACCTTTTTCAAAAAGAAATTTGTTAAGATCACCACTGTGAAATTCGGGTTTCATGTTCACCAACCAGCACTTACCATCCAGTTGTACATGAGCAGCACCTTGAAACTGTTTTAGCAGTGCTTCTAGGTTTTCGTGTTTTGCGTTTACTTCTACTATCTCATCGCCCTTGGCAACATCTGCAACGGGTCCGCTATGAATTAATACGCCCTTCTTAAGCACGGCAAAATGTGAACATACTTTTTGAACTTCATCCAGCAGGTGACTGGCCAAAATAATGGTCTTGCCATTCTTGGCGATATCTTTTATCAATTCTCGAATTTCGGCAATGCCTTGTGGATCTAATCCATTGGTGGGCTCATCAAGAATGAGTACGGTCGGATCGTTTACCAATGCAGAGGCAATAGATAAACGTTGTTTCATTCCCAGGGAGTATGTTTTGAAAGAATCGTGTCTACGCTCAAATAAATTAACCTGGCGCAAAACCTTTTCAATGTTTTCTTTAGGTGCATGTTTGATCATGCTTACCAGCTCCAGGTTTTGCTGACCGCTGAGATAAGGGTAAAAGATGGGATGCTCAAGAACGGCCCCTACATTTTTGCGGGTATTTTCGTCAGGCGGATTTCCAAACCACAAAATTTCTCCAGCAGTTCTGTTGATTACCTGCATCACCATTCCGAGAGTGGTTGTTTTGCCGCTACCGTTTGGTCCTAGTATACCAAACACATTGCCCTGAAACACTTCAAGGCTGAGATTATTTACAGCCTTGAGTTTACCGAAGTGTTTACTTAGGTTTTTAAGAGATAATACGCTTGTCAAAATTAATGGTCGGTTTCTTGTTCTGTTTTTTTAATTTTTTCTTCTCCTTCTGTAGGAGGGGTTTTGGGTTTGCCTCTTCCGTTTACTTGTGAGACGGTGCTGTATAACTGCCCTATTCTTTCAAACGGAACATTGCCCAATATATCCAACAATATTAAATTATCATCAGCATTTGCCAGTAAAAGCATGCCTTTGTTGATTCCCTTCTCTTCTTTGATATACACATTGAAGTTCGTATCCTCATGACGCATGCTCATGATTTCTTCATAGTTTTCTTTCGTATACGATGAAATCAGACTTTTGTATTGCTGCGCACCAAAATTATTTTTCTCCTTCTCAAGCATGATAAAGCGCATCTTTTCAATGCCTTTAATCATTTCGTCAAACTCTGGGTCATCATTGAAGTTAACCATGCGCAGGGTATTGCGATAGAAAAAGAGATTGAGTGTAGCATCGTATTGCTCGCCCAGCTCTTTTGAGGCAAGGCTTTGGGCAAACAACCCAAAGCCTGTGCTAACTAGTAGTAATGTAAGGACGAATGCTCTCATTTGTTCTTCTTGTCGTTCATTTTCTCCAGGTTTTCCAGCCCGCCAATATTCATCTTTGAACCTATTTTAGAGATTTTGTTCAGGTCAATATTGCCCATTAAACTCATAATCATGAATTCTTTTGGGCCGCCTGATATCATTAGCAATTCCTGGATGTTGTTGCCATTTTGTTTAACAAGAAACTTGAAATCGGTTTCTTTATCCCTGATAGACATCAGTTCCTCATACTCTTTAGCATTCACTTTTGAAAAAGCTTCTCTGTAAAGCTCTCTTCCATTGGTGATGTCACTCTTCGCGAGTATGCGCAAGCCTGTGAGGCTGTTGATGGCATCCAGAATCTCTTTGTCTTCGGGGTTGCTCACCTCAACATTGGTGAACATTTTGAACATCTTGCTGGATATAGTCACATTACTAAAACTCATGTCATCGGCATACTTGCCGAAAAATTTACTAATGGCATCGTTTTGTGCCTTCAAGCCGAATGATCCAATCATCACTAGCAATAAAATCGTTAACTTCTTCATATTATTCTCTGCTTTAGTTTTCTTGTTGGGTGTTACTTATTTTTTCTGCTGCTTCATTAAGCATGTTTATTTTTTGTGCTTCTCTTTTTCCTTTATCGAAATTCGCTGAGATCAGCATCAATGCTTTTTTTGTTTCTTCAAAGGCAAGCATCGGATCGCTAAAACTATCCAATACAGGGTCAGGTTTATCTGACTTCAAATACTCTTCCCTGATGAGGAAGGTAGCCGCTGCAATCACAATAAAGCCTGCTGCGATACGCGAAATGTTGTAGAATAGACTACGCACAACTCCTTTGGGTTGTTGTTTGAATTTGCTTTGTACCTGCGCCTCCAATGCATCCTTGCTTTCAAGCTTTCGCTGAGCTGAGAAGTAAGCAAACAAAGTTGCCATTTCGCTGTACTTCTCAGGCAGATTTTCGTTTTCAAAAAACTGTTGTAATTGTTGCTCTTCTTCCAGACTTGTTTCGCAAGCCCAGTATTTTTCAAGCAACTGGTCTAAACGTTCAAAGTCCATAGGCATTTATATTTATTAATTTCTCTCTTACTGCATTTCTTGCTCTGAACAGGTTTGTTTTTACCTGGTTCAGGTCTATTCCCATAATGTCGCTGATCTCGTTATACGAGTAGCCCTCAACATCCCTGAGGTGAATGGCTATCCTTTGTTTTTCAGGCAAAGCCGAAATAAGATTGCCCACACGCTTAACATTGTCACTCAATTCCATAAACTCATGCGGATCAGGTGAATCCATTTTTAAATCGAATGATGAATCAAGAGAATTACTTGGTCTTCTTTGTTGTTGCCTAAGCCGGTCGTAGGCCAGGTTTCTAATGACCCGCATGCACCAGGCTTCTGCATTTTCTATCTTATCCAATTCATCCCGCTTGTCCCACACCTTAATAAATACTTCCTGCACAAGATCACTTGCCTCATCTTCACGATTAACAAGCCGCAATGCAAAACGATAGAGCTTGTTTTTACATGGTAAAACCCGTGTTTCAAAGGCCTTTAAATCCATCATTCAAGGGCAAGACGCCCGGTTAACTGATAAGTTACAAGCTAAGGAAGATTTATTTATTAAGGAATAGTATCTTAAAGGCATGGTACCAGGAGGAAGTATAATTATTGGTGTAATGGGGCCCGGGGAGACCGCGAGCCCGGAAGTGAATAACATGGCGTATGATTTGGGTAGAGAGATTGCACGACATGGCTGGGTAACGCTTACCGGTGGGCGTAGTTTTGGCGTGATGGACTCGAGCATGCGTGGGGCATCAGACAATGGCGGCCTCACCATAGGTATACTTCCTTCAACTGATGGGGCAGAGGTTTCGCCTTTTGCAAAAATCAGAATACTTACCGGAATGGGCAGTGCACGTAACTATATCAATATTTTATCATCACATGTAATTGTGGTTTGTGGAATGGGTGCAGGCACTGCTTCGGAAGTAGCCCTTGCGATCAAAGCCAGCAAAAAAGTAATTTTGTTGAACCCTGACCCGATAACACTTGATTTCTTCAAAAAAATAGGGGACTACAAAGTACTAACCGCGTTAAGTGTGGAAGAAACCGTAAAGATGATACAGGATTACCTGGCGCAGAACCAGCCTAGGGCATAGCTAAAAAACCTAAATCCAGGCTCCTTTAATAGTACTTTCAATACTTCAAACCCCACCATAGGGCAATTAAATAACTTGATATGCCCTTCGGCAAATTTCACAAAACAGATAACTGTGTTCGCCCAAAGCCTCGGGAGTAGTTAAAAAGGATGTACTGACAAGGACAGGAGCCAAATTTCTTGCTTATACCAAAGAAGCAAAAAATTATTGATTTTTATTTGTTTACTTTGAATTTAAAAGTACTTTTGTTTCATTATTTCAAATAAGATATTTTTAGACTTAAAAACCTTTCATTATCATGAAAAACCAAAGAAACTTATCTCAATCTATTCTTTTTGTTGCGCTGGCGACTGTAATCTTATTGTTTGTGCCATTGGTGGCCATGCAATTTACTGATGAAGTAGTCTGGAGTTTGGCAGATTTTATTGTTGCCGGTGCTCTTCTTTTCGGAACGGGGCTATCCTTTGTGCTGCTTATAAGATTGATGACTAATATTGTTTATAGGTTTGCTGTAGGCTTTGCCCTTGGTACAACCTTCTTTATGATTTGGGCAAACCTTGCCGTTGGACTGATTGGTGGTGGACCAAACCCGGGCAACCTGATGTACATAGGAGTTGTTGCTGTAATCATACTTGGCATTTACCTATCTCGATTTAAAGCTGCAGGCATGGGGCGTGCCATGTTCGCCACCGCACTTGCACTATTGATACTTGCAGCAATCGCATTGCTTGCCAATATGCAGGACTATCCCGGCAGCTCGATGATGGAAATAATCGGAGTGAATGCTTTCTTCGCTACTTTGTTTGGAGTATCTGGTTTATTGTTTCGCTACGTGGCAATGGAATCTCAGCAAATTGAAGAATCTAAAGGATAATCATCACCGATTCAAAAGTCATATCTATCATCCCTTGAAATAAAAGCTGCATTATTAAAGAAGAAAATGAAGTCCCAGGATTGAGGCACAAATTTATTTAGTCACTCGTTTGAGGCGAGTGACTAAATAACTGTCATGAGCGCATTATCTATAGCTACTTCTTCAATACCGTAAACTCTACCCTCCTGTTTGTTGCGCGACCTTCTTCCGTATCATTGCTTGCAACCGGTTTCTCTTTTCCATAGCCTTGTGCCACCAGGCGGTAGCCTTCAATTCCTTGATTGATTACATAGTCAACCACAGATTGTGCCCTGCCTTGAGATAGACGTAAGTTATAATCAGCAGCGCCTTTGCCATCGGTATGTCCGGCTATTTCAATTTCAACACTTGGATTTTGTTTAAGAAAGTCGACCACCTTATCTAACTCAACAAATGATTCTTGTTTAAGTGTGGTCCTGTCAAAATCAAAATAGATATTATTTAACCTCACTGTTAAACCTACTTCAATTGGATCCAGGTAAAGGTCTTTTATTACTGGTGTAATCTCTTCATCTATTACCTCAATGCTATCTGTTTTACTTAAATATCCTGAGGCCGATGCACTTAACATGTACCAACCCATTTTGCTTATATCTTTTTCATACATTCCATTCTGGCTTGAGAGGGTTTGTGTGTTTCGCTTTTCGCCTTTTATATGTATTTCAAGATTGGCATCAATTCTATCATTTGTTTTGCTGTCGAACACCTCGCCCGCAAGTACCAATTGCTTTTTGATTGGTGTTAAATAAATATCCAATACAATGGTTGTATCATTGGTTAATTCAGGCAAGGAAAAATTTTCTTCCTTTTCAATGTATCCGCTTGCGCTGAGGTTTAAACGGTAGCTGGTTTTCTCAGGTAGCTTACTTTCAAATTTTCCATTGGTACCCACGCGTAGGTTAATTGGGTTTTCATCTTGCATGTTTAATGCTATAGTTGCTTTTACAGGCAGTCCAGATTTCTCATCATATACGGTACCGGCCAAATTGATTTTTACTTCGCGAGGCAGAAGCACAAACAAATCGAGATTACCTCCATCGGCTGTGCTGTTGGAGCGACTGATGAATACATGACCTTCACTATCGATGCAGAAATAGGCATCTGTCGCCCTTGTATTAATTGTGGGCCCGAGGTTTATAGGTTCTGACCAGTTCTTCCAGGAATCATCGAGTCTTGTAGTCTTATAAATATCTGCACCCCCCTGACTGTTTGGTGCTTTTCTGTCGCTGGCAAAATAGAGGGTCTTATCATCTGGTGCGATGAAAGGACCAAACTCATCGGAACGATCAGAAATGTTGAGTTGCTCGGGCTTTGACCAACTTCCATCGGCCTGTAAATTACTAACATAGATGCTGCTGCGAATACTCGCAGTTACTTCACTAAACGAAAGGATCATGTGTTTGCCGTCTGATGACATACTGGCCCCATAAAAGCGACCCTTGTTCATCGCCTCAAAATCTTTTACTGTAATTTCATTTACTCGTCCACCCTGTACAAGAGAAAACCCTTTTGAATTTTTTGATCTGCCTCCTCGGATAAAAAAAGTGCCATCAGGCAGAACAGTAAACACCTGATTTGACCTGTGCTGGTTAAAGGGTGAGCCCATGTGCTCAGGTGCCGACCAATTTCCTTCAGCATCTTTTCGGGTAACCCAAATGTCTTGGCTGCCTTCTTTTCCAAAGGTGTTTTGAGGATGATTCTGAATAAAGTAATACAATGTATTACCATCTGGAGTAACTACCGGGGCGGCCTCGTGGTAATGTGTATTCACATTTTTACCAAGATTCACCAACTCATAGCGTAAGCTGAATTCCTGTGCAAACAAAAAGCCATTGATAATTAAACAACAAAGGGTAAGCAAATACTTCATGGTTATGGTTTAGATGAATGGGTCCTTAAAACTAATGTATTCCGGTTTGTCAGACCAGATAAAATAGAGAATACTGTTCAAATGTTCTTCATTTTTGGTGATTTAGGATGATTACTGAAGCATCCGGCAAATTGGGTGCCATGTAATCGGCCTTTACTTCGTTTTCAAGTGTTTCACCAATGCGGATGGTTTTGATACCCATTCGCTGGGCCGGAATGATGTCTCTTTCCTTGTCGCCAATCATCCAGGAGGAAGAGATGTCTATGTTAAATTTTGCAATGGCTTTTTCAAACATCAGACTGTTGGGCTTACGCATCAATGATGCACTCACACTTGGATGTAAAGGACTGTAGTAAAAATGATCGATGGAATGACTACATAATTTTTGTAAATATTGATGGCAGACTTTCATTTGCTCAACCGTATAAATATTTTGTGCAATACCCGATTGATTAGTAACTACAATCAAAATAAAACCTGCGTTATTAAGCTTAACTAAGGTTTCAGTTACACCGGGCAATACCTTGAAGTGTTCTATATCGTACGCATAATTTACCCGATCCTCATTTAATACGCCATCTCTATCAAGAAATATTGCTGGATTTTGGCGGTCAGAACTCATTTCTATCGATTGTTGTTTTCATTCATCAGATTCTATATTGTACAATAATGCTAAATTCATAGTTTTGAAAATACTGACTAGGGCAAAAAATTGAAAAAGGCGGTTGTTATTATTCCTACTTATAATGAGAAGGAAAATATTGCAGATATTATTCAGGCAGTATTTTCTCTTTCAAAGCCTATTGATGTGCTTGTTGTTGATGATAATTCTCCGGATGGAACAGCAGAAATTGTCAAAGATTTGCAGCAAGTTTACAATACAGATGAGCAACGACTTCATTTACTGCAGCGGGAAGGAAAGCTTGGCTTGGGAACAGCCTATATAGCAGGATTCAAGTATGCATTAACTGTAGGCTTTCATTACGTACTTCAAATGGATGCTGATTTCTCTCATAATCCTAAAGACCTTGTTGCACTATTAGAATCCTGTGAATCATCTGGGGCTGACCTCAGCATAGGATCAAGGTACGCAACTGGTGTAAATGTGGTTAATTGGCCTATTGGCAGGGTTTTGCTTTCTTATTTTGCCAGTACTTATGTTCGATTAATTACGGGTATGCCCATTCATGATACTACAGCGGGATTCGTGTGTTACCGCAGGGAAGTATTGGAAGCAATTGACCTTGAGGCAGTACGTTTTGTGGGTTATGCCTTTCAAATTGAAATGAAATTTCTTACCTGGAAATTCGGATTTGATATCCAGGAAGTGCCTATTGTTTTTACTGATCGCACACGCGGACAATCAAAATTATCTGCCGGAATATTTAAAGAAGCTTTTATCGGTGTGGTGCAGATGAAAATGAAATCTTACTTTAGAAAATACATTCCTGCTAGTCAAACCGCATAGCCTTTATCGGGCTGATACCTGAGATCAACAAGGTAGGTATCAATAAAACCAATACAACTACGGTAAAAGTCAGCAGGTTCAAGAGTAGAACAGCCTCCCAGTTCCATGAAATGGGAACGTAACTCATGTAATAATCCGTAGGGTTGAGCTTAATCCATTTAAACGTATACTGAAGATAGCACAAGCCAAGACCAATTGCATTTCCCAGTACCAGGCCGCGCACAATCAGTCTAATCCCGCTAAAAGTAAAAATGCCCCGAATGAGACTGTTCTTCGAACCCAATGCTTTGAGTAGCCCAACCATTTGTGTTCTCTCCATTACCAGTATAAGAATGATGGAAACCATATTCACACAAACCACTACAAGGATAACGACCAGTAAAATATTTACCTGTCGGCTAATGAGTTGCAGCCATTCAAATACCTGTTGGAATTTATCGCTTACGCGTGTTACATATAAGTCATAATCAAGTACCTCACTCAAACCAACTGCAGCCTCTATAGATTGTTCCGGTTTTTTAATGAATACTTCAAGGCCTCCGGCAATGCTATCGGCCCATTGGTTAAGTCTTTGTATCAGGCGTATGTCGCCAACAATGATTTTGCTGTCAAAGTATTCTGATAAATTTGTTTCATAAATTCCTGTGATACTCAATCTTCTTACACGAGGAGGGTTTTGGAGAAAGTGCACAATGATTTCATCTCCTTTTGCCAACTGTAATTTATCTGCTATGGTTTTGCTGATAAGGATTTCGTTGCTGTAAGCAGAATCAGGAAAATGTATAAACCTGCCTTCCTGCATGTTTGTACTGAAAGAGGTAGTATCAAATCGTTTCCCAACGCCTTTGAAAATTACGCCCATTAATTCGTTATCTGTTTTAATCAAACCCGCTTTATGTGAAAATTCCTGCACATGTGTAATGAAGGGCACTTCAGTGAAATCTCTGAAGATGGGAATGTTATAATCAAAGGGTTGTTCTTCAATGGCATTGCTCATGGTGTACTTGGTTACAAGTAAGTGCGCGCTGAAGCTGTAAATCTTATTTTTTACGGTATCCTGAAAACCGGAAAGCACCATGAAGGCAACTATGGCTGCCGAAAGACCTACTGTAATACTGGCAATGGCTATTTTGTGAGCTGTAGCAGAGAAGCCTCCCGCATCTTGCCGGCTGATTCGTTTAGATATGAAATAAGAGAGCTTCAAGATTATGCTTAATTTTGGCAATATGATTCACAAAATTATTCTTTCCCTGTTTAAAGCAGGCTTTATCCTGATTTTTTTCTCTGCTTGCCAGGCACAGCCAGGTCAGGAAGAACAAAGCCAGGTGGTTGTCACAGGTGCTGAGCAAACCGCAAACTATTTGCCCTTACTGAAAGGTAAGCAAATAGGGCTTGTGGTTAACCAGACTTCTACCATTGGAAAAACTCATTTGGTAGACAGCTTATTGCGCATGAATGTTCAGGTAAAGAAAATATTTTCTCCTGAGCATGGTTTTCGTGGTAAGGCTGATGCGGGTGAGAAAGTAGACGACAGCATAGATGCCAAAAGTGGACTGCCTATTGTCTCACTTTATGGAAGCAACAAAAAGCCAAGCTCTGAACAATTGAAAGACATAGACCTGATGATATTTGACATTCAGGATGTGGGGGTGCGATTCTATACCTATATCAGTACGCTGCATTATGTAATGGAGGCCTGTGCTGAAAATAAAATTCCTTTACTGATTTTCGATCGGCCCAATCCCAATGGAAGTTATGTTGATGGCCCGGTGATTCAGCCAGAGCATTATTCTTTTGTGGGCATGCACCCCATACCTATTGTACATGGTTTGAGCATTGGTGAGTTTGCTCATATGATTAATGAGGAAGGATGGCTGCGAGGTAGTATAAAATGTGAGTTAGAGGTAATAAAAGTACTTAACTGGAAACATGCCGATGCGTATAAGCTTCCGGTTTGGCCTTCGCCCAATTTGAATAGTGATCGGGCCATTGCCTTGTATCCTTCCATTTGCTTGTTTGAAGGAACGACCCTTAGTCTGGGCAGGGGAACCCTGTTTCCCTTTCAAGTAATTGGGCACCCTGATTTGGCAGGCATGTCGTTCAGTTTTACTCCTGTCAGTATAGATGGCATGTCAAAAAATCCGCCTCATGAAAATAAAGTCTGTCATGGTATTGATTTGCGAACTGTTAGCATGGAATATAAATTTGACTTAAACTACCTGCTCGACATGTATCAACGATTTGAAAATAAATCAAGCTTCTTTAATAATTACTTTGAAAAACTTGCAGGTACCAGTGAGTTGAGAAAACAAATTAGTAGTGGAATGGATGAAAAAAATATTCGTGCAAGCTGGCAGGAAGACTTGAATATCTTCAAGGAGAAAAGAAAGAAGTATTTATTATACCCCTGAGCCTGCTTTCATTGATGATGAATACAGTAACATTTTGGTTGGGAGTACTGGGAGTAATTTTTTTTGCAAGTACCGCCACAGTAGGGGCATTGCAATTCCCTGAGTACAGTCACGTGTCTCAGTACATCAGCGAAACTTATGCTACTGGTACACCATACGGAGAGGTGCTCCGGTTTTTTGGCTACGTACCTAGCGGTATCTTCATAACGGTTTTTGCTTTTTTGGCGATTAGGATTTTACCCTCATCCCGATTGAGCACCATTGGATTTTCAGGTCTTGGAATTTTTTATGGGATGGTAACTATACTTGTTGCTTTTTTCCCTTGCGATCTGGGATGCAACAGGGAATGGATTGAGCCGAGCACTTCGCAAATTATACATAATATGGCAGGATTTACTACATACATTTTTGTGCCTGCAGCTTTGATAATGATTGGCACGGCTGCTAAAAATTGGAAGGATGCTATACTACTTTCAAAATCGGCAATTTTTGCAGGCACAATAAGTGTAATAGCTATTGTGTTGTTGTTTTCCGATCCGAATTCAAATTATGTTGGCTTGCTTCAAAGAATCATTGAATCTTCCATACTCTTGTGGATAGTACTTTGTTCAGTTTATATTAAAAATACCAAGCATGACAAAAACTGAAAAAGTAAAAGACATTCTTCGCAGACTTGATAAATATGTTCCTGAAGTACCTATTCCGTTGCAACATAAAGATCCCTACACTTTATTGATCGCTGTTTTGCTTTCTGCTCAGTGTACAGATGAAAGAGTGAACCAGGTTACACCACATCTATTCAAGCGGGCGGATAATCCGTACGATATGACCAAACTCAGTGTGGATGAAATCAAGGAGATAATAAGGCCATGTGGACTTTCGCCCATGAAATCGAAAGGCATTGCAGGTTTATCAAAAATTATTGTAGAAAAGCATGGGGGTAAAGTACCGGCTACTTTTGAGGAACTGGAGGCATTACCGGCAGTTGGACATAAGACTGCTTCTGTAGTAATGAGCCAGGCTTTTGGTTTTCCTGCCTTTCCGGTAGATACACATATTCATCGCCTGGCATTTCGCTGGGGCTTAAGCAATGGCAAAAGTGTTGAACAAACAGAGCGTGATTTGAAACGACTTATTCCCCAGGAAAAATGGGCGAAAGCACATTTACAATTTATTTATTTTGGCCGCAAGTATTGCCCTGCCCGCGGTCATGATTGGAGCGCCTGCCCGATTTGCAGCAAGTACCTACGAAAAGGGTTGCGTGACTGATAGTTTTTTGCGATGGATGAATAAGTTACTTAAACATTTAATCCTTGTTTTTGGGAATGACTTATTATATTTGAAAAATTTAAAACAATCATTAGCTAATGAAAAAACTTTTTGTTGGTATCATTTTTAGTCTGGCCCTTCAGCAAATCAGCATAGCACAAAGTAGTAACGACTTTATGATAGGTGTAGCCCTTGATGTATTGAAAACTGATTTTGATGCCGTAGGTGATAAGATGCAACTTGGTGTAGAATTAAATTACTTTCTTCAGAAATCATTTAGCGTTACCGGTGGACTGGAATTTTGGTCGAGAGGCAGTAACAGCGTGGTTATTGGTATGCGCTGGTTTCCTGTCGACAATGCATTTCTGCGCTTTCGCGGATTAATAGGAGACAATGATCTTTCTTTAGGCTTCGGTTGGTCAAAACCATTGAACCGCAACTGGCGCTTTGAAGCTATGGGCGACTACTATACCTCCGGGGAGTTTGCTGTACGCGGTGGAATTGGTTTTGTGATAAGATAAACCTCGTTTACACTATTGACTTATCAATGGTTTGCTTGCCGTTATTGAAGCACGCAATGGCTTTGCCCCGAAGTTTTTTTCCGAGCCAGGGAGAATTTTTTGATTTAGACAAATTATTTTTTTCGTTGAACTCCCACTCGTGTTGCGGGTCGAAGAGGGTGAGGTTGGCTTTTGCATCTTTTTCTATTGCAGGCGCCTCAAGCTTTAGTAGTTTACGAGGGTTGTAGGCTACTTTCTCAATCAAGTCTCCTACATCAACCGATTTACTTAAAGAGGCAATTTGTGAAGCGAAACTCTGTAAATTAATGACGCCAAAATCAGCGAGATCGAATTCAAGGTTTTTACTTTCTTCGTCCTGTGGCATATGCCCGCTGCAGAGTATATCAATGGTGCCCTCTTTTAGCGCCTTGATCATGGCATCGTTATCTGCTTTTTCACGAAGCGGAGGATTTACTTTATAATGGGTATCAAAATCTTTCAGTTGTTCATCGCTTAGCAAGGGTTGGTAAGAAGTAATATCGCAAGTAATGTTCAATCCCTGTTTCTTTGCAACGCGCACCAGGTCAAATGCAGCAGCCGAAGAGAGTTTATGTAAGTGAAGTTTGCCGCCTGCGTAGCGCAACAGTTCCAGGTTTCTTTTGATCATGATTTCTTCGGCAAGCCTGGGCATGCCTTTCAATCCCAATTGTGTGCTTACCAATCCCTCATTCATCTGGCCAAACATGTTTAGCCATATGTCTTCCGGATGATCGATGAGCAAGCCGTCAAAAGGTTGAAGGTATTGAAGGGTCTTCAAAAAAATATCGGTATGCCATACTGGCTTTAATCCATCCGAAAAGGCAATGGCACCGGCATGGTGCAGGTCCATCATCTCTGTAAGCTCTTCGCCTTTGATGGATTTGCTCACTGCAGCAATGGCATGCATTTGCACTAATCGGCTTTCGTTGTTGCGCATGATGTAGCTTACATCATTCTTGGTTTGTATGGCGGGTTGAGTATTGGGTAAAAGTGCAAGTTCAGTAAACCCTCCGGCAGCAGCAGCTTGTGCCAGGCTTTGTAAATCTTCTTTATGTTCCAGGCCGGGGTCACCGGCAAATGCTCCCAGGTCGAACCAGCCGGCAGAGAGAAACATTCCCTTGGCATCAAGGGTCTTATCTGCACTGAATTTTTTATCCCCAATCTCAGCTATCTTCCCATTACTGATCAAAACATTTTTTTTCTTGCGATGAAAAGGTGATTGCGGGTCTATAATTTCCGCAGACTGGATGAGAATCTTCATTCTTTATTTTATAAATCTGATGATCAGTACTTCGCAAAGCAGGAAGAACAAGGCCAGTAGCAGCATGTACTTCCACAATGCCTGGCCCAAATATCTTGCTTTTATCTCATTACTGAAAGCCTCCACACTGCCACTTGCTGTAATCGATACATTTCCCAATGGACTGAATGCTACTTTTATGGCTTCTTCATCCATAACAGCAAGGTCTGATTCTTCGGGCGCTAAATTTAGTGCAAGGAGTGCCTTTGGTTTTTGCTGATGGTTAAGGGTATAAAAACCCGGAGATACCGCAAAAGGAGGCATTTCCATGACCAACCTGTCGTCCAGTCTTCTTTGTGCTGGAATAATTTCTTGTGCCCCCATGAGCTTAAGTGGTTCCTCGCCCGATAAACTGTCCAGGCGGATGTCTATAAGTCCTTCATTTACCAGGTAATAGGGTTTGCTGCTGTTGCGCATGCCCGAGGCGGCAATGCGGTACATCACAGGAACGAAGAGCGCATTATTTTGGAATTCAGAATATTGACGATGCAGCGGACTCGATAACACATAAAACTTTCCTTTGGTACTGAACACAGAAAGTACCGGCTGATTGTCTTTACTGCGAAGCATGGCATTGCGATCGCTACCCCAATGGAGTAGTCTACGGATTTTAGGCATAACTATGGCGCTGCTGCGCTCTTCAAACACACCATCGAAAAATGGATTATTAAAATCAGGGCGGTCCATTTCTATCATTGTAGTCGAGTCGATAATGCTTAATCGCGGCATGCGTAATAGGTTGCGATAAGCATCCAGGTCAGGTTGAACTGCCGGTACGAGCAACGCGGTGCCGCCATCATCTATAAAAAGCTGAACGGCAAGGGCAAGGTTGGGCACAATGTTTTTGATGCTGTTAAGTACGAGTAGATCTACCTGCCCGATTTTATTGTAATCCACATTGGATATCATGGCACGTTCAAAGTTAAAAAGCGACTCGTTCCCGTATACTTGTGCAATGTTTGACGGACTGCCTTGTTCATACAGTTCAAGTACACGGATTTGTTTTTGAAAGTCCAGTGTAAAATAAAATTCATTGTCGAAGCTTACAGGGTAATCGTTTACACTCAGTACAGCTTTATACGGCCCCCCCTTGGTTTGTTCGGAAGAAAGATCGAAGCCGATGCTTAGTCTTTCATTGGCCTCCAGGCTCAGCGTTGTGGCAGCCACCTGTAGGTTATTAATGCTAAGTTTTACCAATAAGGCCTCGGCTTTACGCTGACCCAGGTTGCGCAAAACAGCATGTAGGCGATTGGGCTCACCCGGAATGGATAAGGGATTTTCAAGATAAACGGAATCAATGTATACATTACTTGCCGGGCTTAGTGCAAGGGGCACAAGTTGCCAGCGTTCAAGACTATCGGTGCTTAGTTTGCTAAGGTCGCCCAGGGTAGAGGATTGAAAATCGGAAATAAAAAATATTTCCTTTTGGGCGGGCTGTACTTCGCTGCGTATGCGCTGCGCAATTTCTGAAACCTGACGCGATACCGGAGATAGCTTTCTTTCGGTTAGGAGATCGAGTAGTTCGGCTTTGTTTTTAAATGAGAAGGAAGCAGGACTGAAATCATTATCAATGAGTTTGTAATTAGTTTCAGCGGGCAGTTGCTCTACAAGACTGCGCGCGATGCTTAGGGCGGCATCAAGGGCATCCATGTCATCGGCAGCTGGGCGGGTCATGCTGTACGAGTTGTCGATGTACAGGTAAACCTCGGTGCCGGGTTTGAGCTGATCAGTCGCGGGAATAAAGGGTTGAGCAAAAGCGAGTACAAGAAACAACAAAAAGAGTAATCTGGAAGCCAGGATGAGGTAATGCTTGAGTCTGCGTTTCTGACTGGTTTGTTCATTTACCTGCTTGAGAAAGCGGGTACTTGAGAAATATACTTTCTTGATTCTGCGAAACTGGAAAAGATGCACAATTATAGGTATGGCGAGTGCGAACAGTCCGAATAGAAAAGCAGGAAATAGAAAATTCATACGGGCAAAGCTAAAAAATAAAAC
>CAZVFM010000028.1:0-20402 GCA_964626095.1 uncultured Roseivirgaceae bacterium
TCGGCATCACCGGTATTGATGATCTCATTATTTAAAATACTTATCCCCTGCCCTGCAGTAAGGTTTATACCTCCCACCTGATTAGGAATCGCTACCCATGCAGCTCCGTCCCAGAAATAAAAGAGGTTATCGGTGTTATCGAATACCAACAATCCCTTATCCGATTGAGAAAGATTTGCAACAAAACCTGCTGCAGTGCGCTGAGCACTCGTCATTCGGGGTACCAACAAACCCTGATTATTCCCTGGTGAAACCAATTCTAATACTGAATTGGGGTTGGGGTTGGTAACATTGATCCCAACATTTTGCTGTGACCAAGTCTGAATTGAAATTAATCCAAACAAAAATACTAGCAGGGCTCTTTTAGAAATTTTTGTTTGTATGATCAAAAAACTGATCAACACAAAATGGAATAGTTGTTTCATGGCGTTTTTGCATCAACTTGATTTAGGTTGATACAAAGTTGCCTGTGTAATCAATTGAATAAAATACTGATTTGTCCGTACCAGGTATCCGTAATTTTACGGATAGCCTTGGCCACTTAGAGTTTAACTATCCCTTCCTTCACAGCATATTTTACCATGTCGGCAAGTGTGGGCAGATTAAGTTTTTCCTGGATATTCTTTTTGTGTGATTCAACGGTGCGTGCGCTAATATTCAATTGAGCCCCAATTTCTTTATAACTCAGCCCATTGGCAAAGCCATGAATTACTTCTATCTCTCGCTCAGTCAATTTATCACTGTCATTAAAATCTACCAGCGCATCTGCAAATTGTTGCCCAACGTACCTACCTCCAGCCATTACTTTATCAAATATTTTTACAAAGTTGGAAGAATCAGATTCCTTGGATACCAAAGCCTCAATTCCAGTTTTAATCGCCTTTTTTATTTCGCCCAAACTTGCCTCAGCTGTCAGCATAACAATTCTAAGCTCGGGATTATTGGCTTTAATTCGTTTAGCTATATCTATACCGCTTTCACCCGGTAATTTAAGATCTAACAACATAAGCTCAGGCTGCAAACTATTGATCATGGATTCAACTTCATCCGAAGAATCAGTTTCACCTATCACCGTATAGCGATCATTACCCAAAAGCATAGCCTTTAAGCCATCTCTAACAATCTTATGATCATCAACTATAATAAGTCTTGTCATTTTAATGAGTCGGAAAACTGAGTGTAAACTTTGTACCCTGACCTATTTGACTTGACACTTCTATCAAGCCATCTAATTTTTCTGTCAATTCCTTACATAAACGCAAGCCTATACCTGTTCCTTTTTCTTTTGAATGCACGATTTGCTGAACGTCAGTTTCAAACAAAAATAATTTTGATTGATCTTCTTCACTAAGGCCTATGCCTTGATCTTCTACCATTACTTTAATCTTACCCTCAATTTTATGGGCTGATAATCTTATTTCCTTACCTACATGAGAAAATTTAATTGCATTCGCTAAAAGATTTCTAAAGATAATGGTGAGCATATTATAGTCTGATTCCATAGTTAAGTTATCACCGAAATCAAATACAATATTAATTTTTTTGCTTTCTATGGCTAAACGAAGTTGCTGAATTATATCATTTATAAGTGCACCTACATCTAATTTTATCGGTTTGTAAGGCACTTGCCCAGTTTGTGTAAGCGCCCAATGCAACAGATTATTCATCATATCATATAAGCTTCTGGATGAATCTTTTAAACTAAGCAAATAATCCTTTATCTGGTCTTTTTCAAGTCTATCAAAATTCTCAGTAAGACTTCCGGTAACAGTACTAAATGCAGAAAGCGGACTTTTTAAATCATGAGAAATAATGGCAAAGAGACGGTCTTTGGTAGCATTGAGTTTTTGAAGTTCCTCATTCTTCAGATCGAGTAATTTTGCGGTTTTCTCTTTTAACCTGTAACGATAAAAAATGAATCCAGCACTTAAAAGCAATACAATGGCGACTAAGAACATGATGTATCTTAATTGTCTTTCTTGCAAAGCCTGCAACTGACTTATCTCCCTGTCTTGCTCCAACTGTTGAATTGTTTGTTCCTTTTTCTCGGTCTCATAACTGGTTTTGAGATCTTCAATGATTCTCTGTTTATCGAGATTAAACAACGAATCACGGTATGCAATAGATTTTTTATAGTACTCCAGGGCACGCAAAGGCTCCCCGCGTTTTAAACTTACATTATGAAGGATATCGTAGGCAAATTGAATATTCTCAATTTGATTATGTCTAATTGAAATATTTAAAGCGCTATCTGCATATAACACAGCGCTTCTAAATTCATCCTTTGCTAAAAATATTTTAGCCATATTAAGAAAGGTAAAGGCAAGGTAATAGTCACTTCCTTCCTCTCTTACCAAAGCCAGTGACTTTATATAGTAATCCATTGAATTATCCAGATCACCCAGCTCTTTATAAGTATCTCCCAGGTTTTCATAAGAAATAGCCAGCGCTCTTTTATCCCCTATAGTTTCTTTGATTTTAAGAGACCTTAACCCTAGTGATAATGAAGTGTTGAGATCACCCATCCTTGCATAGACATTTCCCATATTGTCCAATGTACCTGCCATTCCAGCACTATCACCACTTGCCTCATTCAATACTAAAGCTTTCTGCATGTACTCAAGTGCACTCTTCTCTTCACCCATAATGCTTGAAACAATACCCATTGCATTATTGGTTTTAGCCTGACCGTCACTATCACCAATTTGCTCATACATTTTTATGGCAGAGACAAAATTTTCCAGCGCACTAACATAGTCTGATCTGTAAAAGTAAGTTCTGCCTATATTGAAGAAAGACTCTGCTCTTAATTTGGGCAAGTCCCCCGTATGGTCCAATGCTTTGTTAAAGAAGATTAAAGCACTGTCAAGACGTTGCTCAAAGTAATAAGTTTTTGCAAGAACAAAACAAAGTTCGCCCCAGTCATCAGGAATTTGATTATTATCAAATTCCTTGTATGCACTTAAAAGGATGGCCCTGGCCTGAGATGGTGAATCATCAAGTAACTTATTAGCCTGATCAATACTTGATCGCAACTTAACGGATGAATCCTGGGCAAAACCCGATGTTGAGACGAGAAGGAATAGAAAACCAAATAACGCTCCAACTTTCATTTCAAGTAATATTAACTTCATAATATTTACAGCTCTCACCATAAGCTAATGTCAAATCTTCATGGCTTTCCTTTTAAATATCGCAATAAAGGAGCGATAGTTAAACCCTGTACAATAATAGAGAACACCACTACACTATAAGTAATTGCTACTATAAGCTCCTTCCCTTCAAAATCGGGTAGATATAATGCAAGCGCAACAGATATTCCCCCTTTTAATCCTCCCCAAGTCAGCAAGTGTGTTGTATACTTTTCAAACTTGATTTTGACACTCATTATCGTTATTGGAATAAAAACGCTGATCCATCGGGCAAATATGGCTATAAAAATTACAAACAAACCTGCAACAAAGTACATTGGCTTAAAGGGAACTATAATCATTTGCAGACCTATAAGGATGAATAGGATAGCATTGAGCGCCTCATCTAACAGATGCCAGAATTTAAATACATATTCTCCTGCTATTCCACTTAATTCTTCGCTTCTTCCCTTGTTTCCAATAAAGAGTCCGGTAACTACTGAAGCCAATGGTCCTGAGAAATGAAAAAAATCAGCAATGGTAGCACCGAGCATTACCAATGAAAGGGTGATTAATACTTCAAGTTCAGTATGTTTATTATCAATTGCTTTCAACAATAAAAACCCCACATAACCTAATACTCCACCCAAAATCAATCCCCCAAATACTTCAGATCCAAACAAAAAAGCCACACTTCCAAATGTGATTGATTCTACACCTGCAGTTGCTACTCCTAGAATTGTTAAGAAGATCACCACCCCTACGCCATCATTAAAAAGTGATTCTCCAGAAATTTTTATTTCCAGGTTTTCTGACACTTTCATTTTACTCATAATGGCCAAAACGGCAATAGGATCGGTAGGAGAAATCAGGGCACCGAAAACCAAACAATAAATAAAACTTAACTCAAGTCCTAACCATTGCAAAGTGTAGAAAGTACCTACACCCACTACAAAAGTTGAAATCAATACACCCGTCAGTGTAAGTACAAATATTGGGATACGAAGTTCTTTTAACTTTTGTAGGTTTACCGAAAGTGCGCCAGCAAATAGTAGGAAATTCAACATAATATCCAGAAGTATTTCTGAAAAATCATAAGTCTTCATTACAGAAAATGCTCCTTCGGTTAGCGCAGGCCAGAAATATCCTCCAATAACAATGGTTACAGAAAGTGCCATAGCCAGAATCATCAAGCCAATGGTTGAGGGCAATTTGATGTAATGAATATTAATGAAAGAAAAGAGTGAGGCGAGTACAATAAGTACGGTTACGATGTCAATGGCATCCATAGATTAAAAGCTTAGGTATATAAACAATGCTGCTCGTTATTAGAAATAACAAGCTGAAATATGCACATTAAAAGGAAGAAATAAAATAGTCCTGGGGTGCTATTAAATAACATGCTCAGAAGCTTTCAATAATCAAATTATGGTTAGTATAAATACAAATATCCGCAGCAATATTCAGACTTTCCTTTACAATCTCCTCGGCACTTAATTGCGGAGCGTGCTTCTTTAACGCTATTGCAGCAGATTGTGCGTACATGGCTCCTGAGCCTATAGCAGCCACTTCATTGTCTGGCTCAAGCACATCACCTGTTCCGCTAATTATCAAGACTTCCTCTTTATTCACTGTAATCATCATGGCTTCAAGTCTGCGCAGGTAGCGGTCTGTTCTCCAATCTTTAGCCAATTCAATAGCAGCGCGTTTCATATTACCGCTGTAGCTGTTTAATTTCTCATCGAAACGATCAAGCAGGGTAAACGCATCGGCAGTTGATCCCGCAAAGCCGGTTATTACTTTTCCTTCCTGAAGTTTTCTAATCTTCTTTACATTTCCCTTAGCCACATAATTATTCATGGTGGCTTGCCCATCTGCACCAATAGCCACCTTACCATTATGTTTTACAGCCAGCACTGTTGTTGATTTTATTTTATTCATAGCTTTAAAAAAAGAAGCCGGAACAAGTCCGGCATTAATATTCAATTAAATTAAAATCCTTACCGGATCTTCCAACAATCCTTTCAAGGTCTTAAGGAAGGCTGCGCCAACTGCCCCATCTACCGCACGATGATCACATGACATCGTAACCTTCATTACACTTCCCGGAACTAGTTTGCCATCTTTCACCACAGCCGTTTCTTTAATTCCACCAATGGCCAATATACAGGCATCGGGTGGATTGATGATGGCAGTAAACTCTTCAATGCCAAACATGCCTAAGTTTGAAATGGTAAAGGTACTACCCTCCCATTCTGAAGGTTGTAATTTTTTATCATGCGCTTTCTGTGCCAACTCTTTTACTTCAGCTGCTATATGCGACAATGATTTGTTATCTGCAAAGCGAATAACAGGAACCACCAGTCCATCTTTAACTGCAACCGCCACACCAATATGAATATGATGGTTCTTGCGCAGCTTATCTTCAAGCCAGGAAACGTTTACATCCGGGTGCTGACGCAAAGCTGCAGCCACTGCCTTAATGATCATGTCATTAAATGAAATCTTTAATGGAGACATTTCATTGATGCTGTTTCGCGCAACAATGGCTTTATCCATGTTGATTTCCATGGTAAGGTAAAAATGAGGCGCAGTAAATTTACTCTCAGAAAGTCTTCGCGCAATTGTCTTACGCATCTGAGAAAGTGCAATGTCTTCGTAACTCTCCTTACCTACTACTTTTGGTAATACAATTGTCGCCCCCGCTTTCGCATCTTTCCCTGATGCAGTCTTAGCCGATGGTGTATAGTTTTCTATATCTCTTTTGGTAATGCGGCCATTATCTCCAGAGCCTTCTATCTGAGAAATATCGTATCCTTTCTCTTCCGCCATTTTTTTGGCGAGTGGAGAAGCCTTCACTCTGGTATCCGAAGATGAGCTTGAAGTAGCAGGTTTATTAGCAACTGCGGCATTTGCAGCAGGTTCTGCATTTTGCTTGCTGCTTTTCTGTGGGGTTGAACTTTCCGCAGTCGATGAAGACGTAGACTTATGTGCTTCCAATAATTTTTTCCAGTCAGCATTTTTTTCTCCAATAACCGCCAACACACCGTCTACTTTCACCGACTCACCTGCTTTAGCTCCAATATATAGAAGCGTTCCATCGTTATACGATTCATACTCCATGGTGGCTTTGTCGGTTTCTATCTCTGCAAGTAATTCACCTGACTTAACGCTATCTCCAACTTTTTTGTGCCAGGTCGCGATGGTACCTTCAGTCATGGTATCGCTCATCTTTGGCATAGAAACTATTTCGGCTTTAATGCCGGAGGTATCAATCTTCTCTGATTTACTTTCCTGCTTTTCTTCTTTGGCTGGTTGCTCATCTGTATTACCATTTGAATTGCCAGCACTTTCTAATAACGACTTATAATCTTCACCTTTCTTCCCCACAATCGCCAAGACGGCATCAATCTGTACAGCGTCACCTTCTTTAGCCCCAAGATAAAGCACAGTACCTTCATTATATGATTCATAGTCCATTGTGGCTTTATCCGTCTCGATTTCTGCCATCAACTCCCCTGATTTTACCTGGTCGCCAACTTTCTTGTGCCATTTGGCGATAACTCCTTCGGTCATGGTATCGCTCATTTTGGGCATGCGTACAATTTCTGCCATTGTGATTTAATGTATTAGAAACGCTAATTTAGTTTAAAAACTGACAAAAATAGGCCTAAACCGGCCGATTTACAAAGTATTAAAGCCCGATATTTCCCAGTAGCAGTTCTATCACAAACCCCTGATTATTAAAAACGTTTTCCAGAATATAGCCCGTTCTAACGCCCACTTCAAATTGGGGCAGCAGCCGGCCCAGATTGATATCAAAAGTAGTATCAGCCCCAAATGAATGGTAAGTGGCATCTGCAGATGAAAAGTAAATACGTTCAATAATATTATTGTTATCTAATTTGTAGAAATAGTTTCTTCCTTCTCCCCTTCCGAAATCATAATACAAATTCGTTTTAATGCGTTGGACATTTAAGAAAGGACCGACACTGATATCAGGATACCAAAGTGGTAAAGCATAATTTATGGATGCATAGGTAAACTTCCCATCCGTTGGATAGGCATGGCCACGTGGCCTTGGTATCCTGCTCCTGAAAGTATATAAATCTGTTTCAACTCCTTGCAATCTGTATTGATAACCCAGCCTGGCATAAGCTACATGATGTTTGAATAAACCCGGAAACGCAAGTGTACTTCTGATGTTCCAAAGTTTAGCTTCAAAGTCACCTTCGTACGGTGTAGATAAATGCTCAAAAACAAAAGACTGGGACCATCTGCTTAGGAAATCACGTTGACTTCTTTTCAAAGAATTAACAAAAGACAATCGGAAATTATTGTACCTCAAAGTTCCTCGGTCTTGCAAACCCTTATAAAGGAAAACCAAAGTATCAGCAAATATCCCGAACCTACCTGTACCCTCATCAATTACAATTCCATTTGTATTGGTAACGGTTCTATTAAAACCTGATACATTGGTAACACTTACACTATTACCAACTTCTAGTTGCCTGATGTATTTTGAATTAGTTAACTGAAACGGAATACGCAATCCTGTTTCAATTGCATCTTCTCTCCATTCAAACGAAATATTATTGTCTGAAATAACTGCATTATCCTTTCGCATTCCTGTACTCAAATTTAAATCAATTATAGGGTACCAGGCCTGGTAGCTTAAACCTGTACTCCATGTACCGTTACCTTCAACCAAATCATATACATAACCTGCACGCAAATTTGTTGTGCTCAATATGTCCTGCGAGAATAATCCAATGTTGACCTGGTTGATGTCATTTGTAAAATAATATCCCCAACTGTGCGGATTGATTAATCCGCTGGCACGATTGTATTTTGTTGGTATATAGCTGGAAGCCTGAGGTCTTAGTCCGAAAATACCGGCACCACCTTCCTGCTCAACAGTTTTGGCATAATACTGAATATCTCGTTGCTCCACTTGTGCTAAGACTTTCCACGATGTCGGATCAAATGGTATGCGTACCGCATCCAAGCCATCAGGTGATTGTTCATTGTAATAAATGTATGCACCTTCATTATCAACGGAAGGATTGTATGCACCATATTTACTGCTTGTCACCTGGTATTGCTTGCCATCGCTTAAATCAATCGCATAAATATTATCTATGCCGTTAAACGGTGAATTATAAAATATATACTGTCCATGCTTGATTGGGTGTCCTATATTTTCATGACTTACCGGCAAGGCCTCAATCAACTTTCCTGTTTCAGTGTTTAATACCGCAATGGTTTTGCCTTGATTTGTGGTCTTCAATACTACAACTTCCTGGCCTTCGTTTGCCCACCTGGGCATGGAATAAAAATGATTGTCAGGGTTATCAAATTTTTTGAGTACTTCTCCACTAACATTCAATAAAACCAGAGAGGTCTTATAACGGGCATCATTTTCAACAGCAATGATTTTTTGCCCGTCTGATGAAATGGCCGGGGCACTGAGTCTGGTTTTAAATGTAATTTTTTCGTATTGTTTATTATAAACATCATACATTCTGATGACAGAATACGTTTGCATACGCCAACGCGGATCAAAATTAAATTCAGACCAGATAAGTTTGCCATCATTGTAAGAAAGCATACCAGCATTGTTAACAAATCCCGGAACAAATACTTTCTCTTCTTTCCCATCCCGTATTAATACTAAAGTCTCGATATCTCCTATCCCTTCTTTAAGTGCCAATACATTATTCCCCCCAAAAGCATGCGGATAATTATAGTTGGTAAATGCTTTACTTTTTCTGGTGTTAAGGGTTTCAAAAGTATTAAGTTCCAAATCATCCAATTGATCACGCCATTGAGTTGACAAGTCTTCAACCATGCTCTTATAAGTCTCTCTTACATTTTTGCCTGTATGCTTTTTGATTGATCGGGAGAAGGTAAAGGGCATAAAAGGAACACCGAATGCATCTTTGGCAATTTTACCCCATACATCCTTGTCATTGCTTTCATTACGCACATGACTTACCATGTGATAACCCAATACATAATGATTCGGTATAAAATGTTTATAGGATCTTAAGTAGGCTTTATGGTAATTAAATGTTCGGCCTTCCAAAAAATTAGTGCGCAACATTAAATCAAAATTAGGCATTCGCCCTCTTCCGCTGGGAGTAAAAGCCGTTTCAATTGCTACAGCATCTCCTTCCCAAAACCATAATGGCGCTGCAGCAAATGCAAAACCTGCTTGTGTTTGTTGACCAAATAAATAATAGAAGAATTTATTAAACCCTGTAAGGCTTCTTTGAAACTGAACAATATGCCTGTATTCATGTACAGCCAGTAGGTCAAGCCAATCGTTTGTACCCAGAAAATTGTAGTCCTGTGGCGGCATAGTGAAAAACTCTGACCTGCGGGGTGCAAGGGTTACAAAACCATTGGATATGGAAGATCTGTTTTGCAGAATTACTGAAATTTTCTTTGGCTTTACACCCATACTCTGAGAGAGTGGCGCATGGATTTGATCCATCTTCGCAGCCATGCGAAGTGCCTCCTCCTCAAAGTCAGGTTGGTATAGTATCCTGAAATTAGGGGTGTTGATTTGCTGCCATTTAAATCGGGGGGCATTGTTTTGCAATACCTGGGTCTGCGCCAAACTCAACATTGCAGTGCCGGTAAACAGCACGGCCATCATAAATCTCATCATATCCTACTGCTCAAGTGGACCAAAAAATCTTGATCTGCTAAATAACAGTATTTTTTGAATTATTATTCAATTAGGATACTTTCCTTAGCGACAGCACTTACCTGGAAAAGACCCAGCGCACCATTACTAAGGTTTGTACGGGGGTTTACAGGAGGTGAGCCAAACATGCCTCCGTCATTATTTATCAGGTTAAACAAATCATTGTAGAATAAATAAGCATTTCGGGTTAGGCTATACATTTCTATTCTTGCCATATCTCCTTCCATATATAAAACCGGTGAGGGAATTCCGTTTATCTCTTCACCCAAGATAACATCATCGGCAAAGTAAATATCTGTAGGTCCAACAAAAATGGATGAATCGTTGCGAAAAAATTTGAAGAAATAATAGTCTTTGGTCTCTTGGGGTTCTTTTGCATACAAAAGTACTTCATAATACCGGCCAGGTGTTTGAGGATCAAGAAACTCACGAAAATTAATTCTATAAGTTAATGAATCAATACTCGTGACAGGTAGTAGTTCATCTGTTGCAGTATAGCTAACCCCATCAATTGCTACTTGCAAAGTATAGGTTTGAAACAACTCGGCTTGAAATGGTATTTCAGAAAGATAGTGGCCATTCATATCAGCAACTCCATCAGGATTATGCACAAAGTCAAAACGATTACCTAAGTCATCGGTAATATAAACTGTGGCATTGGTAACAGCAGGTGAACGACCTGTTTGATAGAAATCCAGCGTGCGGGTAACTTTCACTTTATGCCTACGCAATTCATTGGTAAGTGTAGACTCGATAACAATGTTTGATGGCGCCTGGTCTATATCTAATACAATGGTTTCCTCACATGAAAGTATCATTAGCGTGATCATTGCAAATGTTAAGGTATATATTCGCCTCATATCGAATTAAAATTTAAAGTTATATGTAATGGAAGGCAGTATTGGAAATAAATAAATCATCCTGGCTTCTTTCTGTGTTCCATCTCCTACTATGTTTCCTTCGGTATCAGTAACTGTTCTGGTGTATAAAGTAAATGGGTTCTTGCGGTTGTAAACATTATAAACAGATAGCACCCATGAGCTCTGCCACCTTCTGTTTAGATTTTTTTTAGGATTGAATGTGGCTGAAATGTCTAGCCGGTGAAAAGCTGGCAAGCGGTACCCGTTTCGTTCTGAAATTGCATCGGGTTTGTATGGCCCAAACTCATATTTACCCGAAGGAACGGTTATTGGCCTGCCCGTATTGTAGGTGAAGGTTCCTCCCAACGCCCATTGCGTATTAACATCATAAGATGCAATTGCATTAAATACATGTCTGCGATCATAATTAGCCGGAAAAGCCCGATCCAGATTAACGCCCGGTACCTGCCGCTCTGTTTTAGACCATGTATAACTTAAAAAGCCCCGCAAGTCGCCTTCCTTCTTCTCTGCAAATAATTCTAATCCGTAAGACCAGGAATCTCCCTGCCTGAATTCAACTGCTAAATCATCGTTAAAAAAAACATTGGCGTTATCTGCAAAATCAGTAACGTTTTGCATGTCTTTGTAATAAGCTTCGGCTGATAATTCGTAGGTATTGTTTTTCAGATTTCTGAAATACCCAACAGCCCACTGATCGGCCAACTGAGGCTCAAGGTAATAACCGCTGGGGTTCCATGTATTAAATGGCAAAGGTACCGTACCACTGGCAATGAGATGAGTGTTTTGTACCATGCGATTATAAGAAGCCTTAAATGAGCTCACATCATTTAACAAATACCTTAAAGAAATTCTTGCTTCAGGGTTGATGTATGTTTTGATGTTTTCCAATCGACTATACGATAGCGTATCAATTCTTTCCGGATTGATATTATCTTTAGGGTCACTATAAACTACTATATCTGAATCACCCACTTGCTGAAATATGCTCAGACGCACACCATAACTGAGGCTAAGTTTTTTGTTTAGTTTTTGTTCATTGCTTACATACAAAGCATGGTCGAGTGCAAACAATTTTTCAAGTTCTACGGTATTAAAAATTGTGCCCTCAACATTTGGCGAGATTCTTCCAGGCGAATAACGTTTGAATGAGAAATGATAACCAAAATCCAGTTGATTATTGGGATTAATGTAATAGCCAAGGTCCTCTTTTAAAGTAAACTCCTGCAAATTACTTGTCCATAAAAAGCCCTGTACCGGATCAACAAATTCTAATCCGTAATCAAAATTACTGGCAATCAATGAGGTATTAGAAAATAAACGCTCATTAAAAAGATGGTTCCATCTTAAAGTGAAAGTGGCATTGCCCCAATCGAAACCAAAAAGATTATCAAAATTAAAATCATCTCTTCCCAAATACACAGCAGCAAATAAACGATTGTTGTTATTTGGCTTCCAGTTTACCTTAGCGTTAACATCATAAAAGTAAACCAGGTTGTTTTCGCCTGCAGCCCGCAAGAACACATCAACATAAGAGCGCCTGGCAGATATAATATAAGAACTCTTATCTTTTTGAATAGGGCCTTCAAACATTATCCTGCTGGCTAAAGTACCTATACCCCCTGTGCCGGAAAATTGTTTGTTGTTCCCATCCTTGGTGCGCACATCCAAAATAGAAGAAAGCCTTCCGCCATAAATGGCCGGAATGCCCCCTTTATAAAGTTCTGCATCTTTGATTACATCTGCATTAAATACAGAGAAGAGCCCAAACAAATGTGAAGGATCATAAACTGGTGCCTCATCAATTAAGATCAGGTTTTGATCGGCTCCACCTCCTCTTACAAAAAAGCTGGAAGTACCCTCACCCGCATTAATAACTCCTGGCAATAGTTGAATGGTCTTAATGATATCCGCTTCTCCCAATAAGGCGGGTAGTTTTTTCACTGTCTGTATGTCAACCTGATTTCGACTCATCTTAATATCAGTAACATTGGCATCAATGGCCTGGTCCCTTATTACTACCTCTTGCATCTGGGTTGATTCGGGTACAAGTTCAATATTTAGTGATTCATTTTGTTTGAGTGAAAACTCAATCAGTTGGGTATTGTAGCCTATATAACTGAACTGAAGTGAATAATCTCCCGGATTGAGTGTAATTGAGTAGAATCCGTACACATTGGTAACCGTACCGGAACTGATTTCTTTTACAAATACTGTGGCGCCAATTAGCTCCTCTCCATTGCTTGAGTCTTTGATATAGCCATTAAGTGTGAACCGTTGCTGCGCCTGAACTGAGGAAATAAAAAAAAGAAAAAGGAAAAAAGGCAAGGTCTTAAACATATAAGAAAATAAAGATTTACTTTGTTCTAAACGCCAATCTTGCAAATGGGTTTAGTAATTATTGTATATTATTTTGATGTTAAGCAGTTGAATAAATGCTAAAAGAAATAAAAGCACTTTACGAGAAGTATAAAGCCTATGTAAGGGTAGATCTGGCCATGTACGCAGTATTTCTACTCTTTATTGTCTTTTATATTATTTATTCTCTTTTTAAATAATTAGCCCAATATTTCCCTTACGTTATACCTAATATTAAGACTGATCTGGTCTAAGGGTAAATCATTGGTATCGGCCCCGAACGGATCTTCAATTTCTTCGGCTATCAACTCAACACTTAAAAGGATAAAGAAAATAAACAACACAATAGGTATAGTGGTATATCCATAGCTGGTAACAAAGCCAAAGGGCAAAGTAATGCTGTATGTAAAAATGAATTTCTTGATAAACATACTGTACGAGAATGGAATTGGCGTACTTTTAATTCGTTCACAAGCACCCATGATATCAGTAAATTCTTTTATTTCTTTATCAAGTATAAAAAACTGGTCACCAGAGATTATTCCCTTTTTATACAATTGATTTACCCGTTCATACATTGCATTTAAAATATAATTGGGCTTGTGCTTTGCTTTAGTTATCTCTTCAATAAAGTGCTCTTCAATTTCTTGCAGTTGATCTATCTTTACACCTTTTCGTAAATGTTCTTTCAAAGCAACAACAAAGTTGCAAATCATAACATTAAACCAATCTTGCTCTTTCTTATGTTCGTTATTAAGAAAGGCATTAAGTTTAAAAGATAAGTTACGGGTATTGTTCACCAAACTTCCCCAATGTTTTCGACCCTCCCACCACCTATCATAGGCCGAATTAGTTCTAAATACAAGAAATAAACCCAATACTATACCTAGCAGGGAGTGCATAGAAGTAGTACTTCTGAAATTCTTATCCGTAATATGAAAATAGTCTATAAACAGGAAGCAGATTAATACGGTCAAAGACACCATGACCAACAAAGCAGGAATAAGTGCCCGCATCACATTGCGGCTATATGCTCCAAAAATAACTCTTATCCATTCCTGGGGATTGTAGTTTACCATCGTTTTAACAAGGTTTTTTTAAGTAAAACGCTAAAATAAAGAATAGAAACAGAACCCTATTTGGATATTTTCGTATTTAATACTAATTTGATATCAATTTAATATCATGCAAAAAGAAAAAACAATACAGCCTTTGTCAGGCTACCTAATGCTGACAGCTGTGCTCGCAATTTTGGCAATATCACTTTACGGACTCATTGCCTTGAAAATTTTATGGTCGCTGGTACTCCTGGGGTTCTGGATTTTGCTACTCCCGGGGTTTTTCTTCATCACTCCCAACAGTTCTATGGTCTTGGTTCTATTTGGCGAATACAAAGGAACCGTTAAACAAAATGGCTTCTATTGGGTAAACCCATTCTTTACAAAGAAGAATATCTCGCTTCGTGCAAGAAATTTTGATTCGGAAAAAATAAAAGTGAACGATAAGGTGGGTAACCCTATACAAATTGGAGTTATCCTGGTTTGGCAGGTAAAAGAAACTTTTAAAGCAGCATTCGAAGTTGACGACTATGAAAACTTTGTTCGCATTCAAAGTGATGCGGCCGTTCGCAGGCTAGCCGGTATGTATCCTTATGATAATTTTGATGATGATTCAGAAATGACATTACGTTCGGGCTACGATGAAGTAAACCACGCCCTGGAAGAAAATTTGCGCAACCGCCTAGAGATGGCAGGAATACATGTAATTGAGGCACGCATAGGCTATCTCGCTTACGCCCCCGAAATTGCAAGTGCCATGTTGCGTAGGCAACAAGCCTCTGCAGTTGTAGCTGCGCGTCATAAAATTGTAGAAGGTGCAGTGAGTATGGTTGAAATGGCTCTTGAACAACTGAGCGCTAAAAAAGTGGTTGAATTAGACGAAGAACGTAAGGCTGCTATGGTTAGCAATTTAATGGTTGTACTCTGTGCAGATAAAGACGCAAGTCCAGTTGTAAACGCTGGTACACTTCACAATTAAGCTTTATGACAAAAATAGTTTTTAATGAAGATCAGCGATTTAATCAACCGTGGCTTTGGATTTTGGTAATTCTTACCACTCTTGGTTCTCTAACGATGGTTTTTATTGAATTCAACCAAGCTGAGACTCAGGAAAATAGAGGCGGGTTACTTATTGCTGCATTTTTAGTAATAACAGGAATGGGCTTAATAATAACCCTCCTTTTCAGTATTAAACTTGAAACACGAATTGATGAGCAAGGAATACACTATAAGTTCAGGCCTTTTGTTTGGCATTGGAAATTAATCTCATCATCCGAAATAACAAGTGTAGAGGTCATTAAGTATAACCCCATTCTTCATTATGGTGGATGGGGTTATCGTATAGGCATAAAGGGAAGGGCACTAAACATAAGAGGTAATGTTGGCATTTCAATAATCTTTAAAAAGGGCAAAAAATTATTGATTGGCACGCAGAAACCTGAAGAAGCCAACCGAGCAATCAAGCAATTGTTCAATCAAGAGTCTCAATAACATGCCGCAAAAAAAACCATTTGTTTTAAGGCTCGATCCTGAAATACTTAAAGCCGCTGAGAAATGGGCAGCAGATGAATTTCGAAGTACAAATGGTCAATTGGAATATATTATACATAAGGCGCTAAAGGATACGGGCCGTCTACCAAAAAGCAACAAGTAATTTCAAATAAGTATGAGTAACTTGCGAGCCTAAAATGAAAATTATACTATTCATGAAATATTTATTGCTCGTTTGCCTGATTTATACCTCAATAACTACTTCCAATGCGCAGCAGGATTATCTTATCAGCATTAAAGGTGATACCCTATATGGTGAAATAAAACTACTGAGTAGTACAAGTCCGGAACAAGTACAACTTATACAGGATAAGAAAAGACAGAACTTTCATCCGCTACAAGCAAGAGAATTTACACTTGATGGCAATACCTACCGTTCGGTTAAAAACTATGATACCTACCAATTCATGATTTTACTCAAGGATGGTTTCCTGAGTTTGTACGCTTATAAGATGGACAGGCAGAGTACTTTTGACGGACGTCTACTTGTTAAGAAAGATGGAAGCGTGCTCGATTTACCTAATATTGGATTCAAAAGAAAAATGGCTGCATTTTTATCCGATTGTCAGCCGGTTGTTGATAAAGTTGAACAATCTGAATTTGGCCGTAACGATATTGAATTAATCATTACATCTTATAATGATTGTCTAAATGAAAAAACTGCGCTTTCTAAATCACCGGTCCTTACAAGCGAATCTAAACCTTCATTTGATTCTGCTGAAATTCTATTGGTTAAGCTCCGGCAAAGTCAGGATTTTGAAAATAAAGCAGATGCAATAGCCATGGTGGAGGACATCAAGTCTAAGCTTCAGCGAAATGAAAAAATACCAACCTACCTTCAGGAAGGTCTTAAGAATATACTCGCAAAACAAGAATCTTTGCAAGAGCCATTAGAGAATTTAATCAGTACGCTCAACAACTAGTTTCTTCCTTAGTTACAATTTGGTGCATAATCCCTACCCTCAGAAGCATAGGTTACAAAGTATCTTCTGTCATTAAGAAAGGTTTTGCCATCCTCTGAACTTAAGTTATACTCGTAAACATTATTACCATTCTTAAACTTGAGTCTTAGTACTGCATAGCCCTGATTGCCTGCAACAATTTCCCACGAACCATCACCTGCATCTCCCCCACTACCATAACCAAATGCACCCCCGGTATCAACTGAAACCGTTGACCTACTTTTATAAATAAAATACCCCTTACTGCAAATATGGATTTCAATTTTATCAGAAAAACCACCAGAAGAACCACTGCTATAGGTATGCATATACGTTAGCTTGGCATCGTTAAATTTTTGCTTCCAAGCCTCAATTGTAGAAGGGTCTACTTCTGCTGTTGTAGACTGAACAACCGTGGGTTGTACCGGTTCAAAGAAACTTATTCCCTCTATAAATAAATGTACAATCTCAGGGACCTGGGAAGTGTATTGTCGTGTAAGACTAGAACAATAAACGGTTACTCCTTGTCCATAGGGATTAACAAGAGAAGCAAAATAAGCCTTTGCATTTAACAACATGATTTTCCCTTCATATTCACCTGCCCAACCTGTATTGTGAATTGACTCCAACTGATTAATTAATTTCAAACTCATTCCAGGCTCGTTAAGTCCCAATTCCATTTCAGATTTAAGCGATGCCGAACTTCTATTATCATGCAAGCTTAAGTTAACTGTAAATGAGCTTGCGGTCGAACTTGCTGCTAATCCTTCTTCAGTTTCCCATGCTTGCCAGCCTTCGGGGATAATGATGTTGATTCCTAACTCTTTTAATTCGATCTTTCCAGTAATCTGTGCCAATAGACTCCCTGGAATCAAAACAATGACGAATAAAAAGTATTTCAGATATTTTCTCATATATTATAAAAATATAAAATAACTTAAAGCATCTAAATTATGCAATGTGAAAAACTTTTTTGTTGATCCGGATATTTCTCTAGCCAAAACACTGGATACTTCCTTTTACAAAGATCCTGTTGTGTTTGAACAAATTAAGGAAAAAATATTTTCTAAGTGTTGGCTATACCTTGATGACGCAGCTTCACTCAAAAAACACACTGCTAAACCCATTGAATTGCTCCCTCAATTCATGGATGAACCTTTGATTATAACACGAAATCAAAATGATATCCATTGTTTATCAAACGTATGTACCCATCGGGGAAATATTGTAGTTGAAGAAGCATGTGCAATCAAAGAATTACGATGTGCTTACCATGGCCGAAGATTTGGGCTAGATGGGAAATTCATTTCTATGCCAGAGTTTAAAGAAGTAAAGAATTTTCCTACTGAGGCAGATAATTTACATCAATTGAGCTTGTTTAACTGGAATGGTTTGCTATTTAGTAATCTTGAAAATTTTCTCTCAGCTGATAAATTCTTTAAAGAGCTTAACCAAAGAGTAAGTTGGATGCCACTAAATAAAATGGAATTCAGGTCAGATTTATCCAAGGATTATGAAGTGAACGCAAATTGGGCATTGTATTGTGAGAATTACCTTGAAGGATTCCATATTCCATTTGTCCATGCAGGATTAAACTCAGTCATTGATTATGGAAACTACACAACAGAATTGTATGATTACAGCTCTGTGCAGGTGGGTTATGCTAAAACCAAATCGAATACTTTTGATATCCCTACAAGTGAAGCTTATCACGGAAAATCTGTAGCAGGGCTTTACTTTTTTGTTTTCCCTAATATGATGTTCAATTTTTATCCCTGGGGATTGAGTTTAAACATTGTTAAACCAAGAACAATTGATACCTGTGTGATAAGTTTCAGAAGTTATGTTTGGGATGAATCAAAACTTAATAAAGGAGCCGGTGCTGCTTTGCACGAGGTTGAAATGGAAGATGAAGCAGTAGTTGAAAATGTACATAAAGGAATTCGCTCAAGATTTTATACTCAGGGCAGGTATTCGGTGACGCGAGAACAAGGCACACACCACTTTCACCGACTCATCTGTAAGTTTATGAATGCATGAAAATTTATGTAACTGTATTTTACTTATTCCGTATGAACTAGCACTCCCTGCTCATGAAAACTTTCAGTAAAGAAAACCTCTCCCGCTACACCAATATTGAGCTAAAGGCTAAAGATGAAACCACCTTTCTTGAAGGACCAAAAAGCAGAACGTACGAGTTTTTCTTTTCCTTCAAGGTAATGCTTCAGTTCATTAAAGGATTCAGGGCATTGCATTTTGTAGGTCCTTGTATTACTGTTTTCGGTTCAGCACGATTTACAGAAGAGCACGCCTACTATAAAATGGCATATGAAGTGGGCAAATTCATCGCAAAGGCAGGAGGTACAACCATGACAGGCGGAGGACCGGGAATTATGGAAGCAGCTAACCGTGGTGCTTATGAAAATGATGGGCTTTCAGTAGGTTGTAATATCGAGCTCCCCTTCGAGCAACACCCCAATCCCTACATGCACAAATGGGTGAACATCAAATATTTCTTCGTTCGTAAAGTATTGTTATTAAAGTATTCTTATGGTTTCATTGTCATGCCCGGAGGTTTTGGCACTCAAGACGAGTTCTTTGAAACACTCACACTTATACAAACCCGCACCATACGCGACTTCCCTTTAGTTGTAATGGGGGTTGATTATTACAAACCTTTAAGAGAAATGCTGGATAAAATGAATGAAGAAAAAACCATTTCCGTTGAAGATCTTAAATTAGTTTTATTTACGGATTCTCCTGAAGAAGCGGTTGAACATATAAGAAAATATGTTTTTGAACATTACGAAGTAAGAAGGTACCGACCTCATTGGTGGCTTATTGAAAGAATATTTAAATTAAAGAGAAAGAAATGATTAAAAAGATTGCCTTTATTGGTGCTACAGGTATGTTAGGCAATCCAGTACTTCAGGCACTACACAAAGAAGGATTTGAATTAACTGTCTTATTAAGAAATCCGGAGAAGTCACGCAACAAAATTCCTGAAGGGATTAAACTTATTAAAGGAGACATGAAATCCATTAGCGACCTTGAAAAACTTCTGCAAGGCCAAGATGCTTTATACATGAACTTGTCGGTGAAACAAAATGAAAAGCAAACTGATTTTCATACAGAAAGTGATGGAATAAAAAACGTTTTAAAGGCAGCAGAAAAATATCCATTAAAACGTATCGCAATAATCTCCTCATTGGTTATGAATTACCAGGGTATGAACGGTTTTAATTGGTGGGCATTCGAAGTTAAACAACAGGCTGTTAAACTAGTAAAAGAGTCTGGGATTCCCTACACCATATTCTATCCTTCAACTTTCATGGAAATTCTCACAAATACTTACAAACAAGGCAAACGAATGCTGCTAGCAGGTAATTCAGAACATAAAATGTGGTTTATATCCTCAACAGATTACGCAAATATGGTTGCACAATCTTTTAAAATACTGAAGGATGAAAACAAAGAATACCCCATACAAGGCCCCGAAGCATTTACTGACGATGAAGCTATAGCCGAGTTTATCAGGTATTATAAAAAAGAAAAGCTTAGCACCATGAAATTACCTCTGGGTTTTCTGAAATTCATGGGCAAATTTATTCAAACCATGAATTATGGGGCTAATATCATTGAAGCGCTTAATAAGTATCCGGAGCCTTTTGTATCAGAAAGGAGCTGGGCCGAGTTAGGCAAACCGGAAATCACCTTAAAAGCACTTGCCGAATCACTTAACTGAGCTTTATATAAAGCATCCAAATTTC
>CAZVFM010000029.1:0-20091 GCA_964626095.1 uncultured Roseivirgaceae bacterium
ATCCACAATGTATAGCGGATCGTTACCTGCAGTGATAGAACCCGTACCACGAATCCTTACGTTAACCGCACCACCAGGGATACCCGTACTTGATTGTACCAATACACCGGCTGCACGACCTTGTAGTGCGCGGTCAAAGCTCTGCAAAGGCATGTTCTCTATAACAGAGCCTTTTACAGATGAAATTGATCCAGAGATTGAGCGCTTTTCCTGAGCACCATATCCTGTTACGATTACCTCTGAAAGTTGACGTACATCCGACTCCATAATTACGTCTACCGTAGAACGTGAGCCAACTTCAACTTCCTGAGTCATCAAACCGATGAATGAAAATACCAGCGTACCTCCTGCCTGGGGTACTGAAATGCGGTAAGTTCCATTAACATCCGTTACTGTACCTGTGCCCGTGCCTTTTAATTGCACGTTCACACCTGGCAGGGTCGATCCGTCCTCTGCCGCAGTTATCCTCCCGGATACTGTTCGCTCTTGTGCCCACACATCGATCGAGCCGAGTGTAAACAACAATACGAAACTTGAAAGTAAAAACTTCTTCATACTGCTTATTTTGGTTAATGAATTGTTAAAAAATGTGACCAAACATAAAACAAAATTCTCTAAAGGGAAACGCCTACGAAATAATTGATTAAAATGTTTTGTAATTTTAATAAAGTGATTGATTATCAGTTACTTATGATAGTAAACTCAATTCTGCGGTTTTTACTACGGTTGGCTTCGGTATCGTTTGAAACACTGGGCTGCTCTGATCCGTAGCCTTTGAAGCTAAGCTTTGAGCGCTCTATTCCATTGTTAATCAGCATATTATATACTGAACGGGCCCTGTTTTCTGATAGGGTTTTATTGTATTGCGCATTACCTATGTTATCGGTATGTCCGGCAATCTCAATTTTCATTTCCGGGTATTTTCTAATGAATTGGGCTATTTTTTCAAGTTCCGTGAAAGATTCTGAGCTTAAATCGTAGCTATCGAACTCGAAAAAGATATTATCGAGTGTAATCCGGGCTCCTTTTGTGGCCTTTTCTAAAAGGAAATCGATCTCAATTGGCTCCAGGTTCACTTCTGTTTTGTAATCAAAAGCTTTGGATTGGAACAAATACCCCTCCTTTTCTACGTAAAGTGCGTAACGTGAACCCTCCGCGATAACACTAAGGTAATCTCCACTTACCGGATCAGAGTTAAAAACGGATACCAATTCATTACTTTCCACATCGCGCAATTCTATTCTTGCGCCTAACGGTTTCCTATCGAGCTTATCTGTAATTTTGCCCCGCACAACGAGCGATTTATTTTGTATTTGCAAAGCATCAGGAATATCAAACATGAAAAGTCTTGAAGAAAATACCCTGCTTCTCACCTCTTCTTCATGCGAATAGTACCCACGCTTTCCATCTGATGTGATGAATAAGGATAATTGGTCTTCAAAATTATTAACCGGTGCACCTAAGTTTTCTGGCCTTGTCCATAACTTCTCTTTTTTCTCTGTGTAAAAAATATCATAGCCTCCAAAGCCTACATGTCCATCAGATGCAAAATACAATGTTTGACCATTGGCATGAATAAATGGAGAAACTTCATCCAATGGTGTATTGATTTGTGGCCCCAGGTTTTGGGCTTTACTCCAGGTTTCATCTTCCTGAAAATAAGAAACATAAATATCACGCATACCAAAACCTCCGGGTCTATTGGATACAAAGTACAATGTGCGGCCATCAGCTGAGAGTGCAGGTTGCGATTCCCATGCAGCAGAATTAATATTTGATCCGAGGTTTACAGGCACAGTCCACTCATCGCCTTCTCGAATGCTTTGAAACAGATCGCAACTTCCATACCCTCTTCTGCCAAGACAGGAAGTGAATATTAACTTTCTTCCATCAGCTGAAATGGTACACGTACCTTCATTATTGGCTGAGTTTATGTTTTCAGCTATTGATCTTGGTGCAGTCCAATTGCCTGATTCATCTTTGCTTGAAACCACAATATCTTCATCATCATTACCACCAAGTCCGAGCCTCCTTGTGTAAAAAAGTTGCTTTTGATCGGCCGTAAGCACAGGAAAATATTGTGTAGCAAAAGCATTGATCACATCAGGGAGTGGCTTGGGTTTAAATTCAGTTTTTAATTCTTGATTCTGTAAGGCGTAATCAGCGCACTTTATTAAGAAGCTGGCATGCGCAATACGGTTGCGATCCCATTGGTCCATTCGAACAAGTTCAGTTGCAAATTTTTTTGTGGCCTCGTAGTCTCCTCTTTTAATGGCAATGTCGGCAAGCTCTCCAAGAACCGGTGCTTTTTTCTTTGGATCGCGTGCCAGGTCTTGCGCATTAAGAAACGAAATTTCTGCCTCAGTATATTTTCTTTGTTGCTTATACACCAAGCCTAGTCGGTAATGTGCTTCGAGAAATTCTTTGTCTTTGGCTATCGCTTGTTTTAGTAAATCCTCTGCCTCAGCCAACTGTCCTCTTACCCTGTAATTATCGGCAAGTTTATACAACTCAATTGCCTTTTTATTATTTGTGCTCAGTTGTGTTTGAGCAAATAAATTGCCAGCGTAAAAGAAATAAATTGCCAGCGTAAGAAATGTACGTAAAATCATATTTAAAGCTAATAAACTATATCAGCAACAGCAATTTCCGGTCCATCAAATTCCAACAGGGCATTGATCAGCTTACATGTTTGGAATTCACTGAGTTGGTCAGCCTTGATTTCAAGTGGAATGATTTTATTTTCTGATATTAATTTTTGTCGCATCGTTCCATTAAGTAATGGGTTGGCCGGAGTAAACCATTGTCCATCTTTTCTAAAAACTACATTTGCATAAGAAGTATCGGTAATCACTCCTTGTTTAACGATGAGAATATCATCGTGATTGCCTTTTGTATTGTATAAATCATTGATTTGTTCCCGGTTCTCCCATTTTAAATCATAAACCAGTTCGTCAGCATTAACGATTTTCAAATTGCTGATCTGCTTTACAACATAGGGTTCAAAGTCTATACGATGAATGCCTATATAGTCATAAATAATTCGGCACTTAAATAATTCTGATTTATATGCGTTTGGAATTTCAATTTGATTCAATAAGATTGTACAGGATACGTCTTCAGAAATTATTTTCAAACTATCAATTACTCTTTGTTGATGGTAAACAAGGTTAATGAATTTGCCATCATAGAGTTTTATGCTCTCAATCAATCGGTACATATACTTTGTCAATCATTTCCTGATATTCATTTTTGCAATCACTCTGTGTGGTAATTCCGCCTCCGCTTCGATAAAAATAATCATCACCTGATTTTTCTATGAACCTGATAAGCACGCCAGAATCTAATGCTTCTCCATCAAATATTCCTGCTATACCTGTGTAATACCCCCTGCTTTCACCCTCAACTCCTTTTAAAATTTCCAGTGTAGCAGGCTTAGGTGCTCCGGATATAGAGCCGGCCGGCAACAAGGCTGTAATAATATCACCTATCGTAGCAGGCCAGTCTGCTCTTAGAAGTCCTTCTACTACAGAACTTACTTGCAATAATTTTTTCTCGTGAGTTTTAATTTCTTCTATGTATCGGAATTTAGGGACATGCACATTGCTCGCCACAATGCTTAAATCATTTCTGATAAGATCAACAATGGTAATGTGCTCGGCCATTTCTTTTTTATCAGAAAGGATTTTATTTGAAGCATCTGGTATGGATGCATCAATAGTTCCCTTCATGGGATATGAAGTAATTACTCCTTCTGAATTTATTTTTATAAATATCTCCGGAGAGAAGGCGACAAAATTATCAGGAAAGCAAAACTTGTACCTGGCACTGCTTAGGTAGAACATTTCTTCGAGCGTAAGGTTGATACTAATCTTTGTTTTGCACGTAAGGTTAGTTAAAAAAGAATTGCCATAATTCAGGTGCTGAGATACTGTACTAAATTTCTGTTCATATACTTCAAAAGCAACCGGGTGTTTTACTAAGTTAATCTTCTTATTTACTGATTTAAGTTCAGCATTGCTTCTTCCGTTGATCGAATACATTAAAGTGGTGGCTGAAAGCTCCTCCAATTTCCAGGCCAGGGGATTTAGCATTTCAAAATCCACCATAAATAAAAAAGGGACTTTTTCTTGTCCCCAGCTATTTAATTTAGTTTTGAAATCAATTAAATTCATTCTCTTGTTTTACCTGATTTACAGGCATCAGGTCTCCCGAAGCCTCGGAAGGAATTAGACAAAACATCAACCTCCCTACAGTAAGCACATCAACACTTCTAAGGAACATCCATATATTTATGAATTTGCAAAGAGATTTTCCATTTAGGATTTTGCTTTACATATTCAACAATTAAAGGCAGCATTTCTTTTTCTCTTGACCACTCGGGCTGCAAGTACAATTGACAATTTAATGAAACCTGTGCTGCATATATTTCAGCAAAAGTGAAATCATTTTTATTGTAAATGATGACCTTCAACTCATGCGCCTTGTCGATGGCATCCAAATCAGGTGCTTTAAATTTTTTAGGAGAAAAACATACCCAGTCAAACGTTCCCTGTAAAGGATAAGCACCTGAAGTTTCTAAGTGCACACGCAAACCGGCCTTTTTGAGTTCTGAAGTCAAGTGGTTAAGATCGTAACGGGAAGGTTCACCGCCTGTGATCACCACTATTTCTGTTCCGCTTGCTTTTGCATCCTGCACCATTTTTTCAACTGCAACTTTTGGATACGCATCCTCATCCCACGACTCCTTCACATCGCACCAAACACAGCCTACATCACAACCACCTAACCTAATAAAATAGGCAGCATATCCCTGGTAAGCGCCTTCACCCTGAATAGTATAGAAAGATTCCATCAAAGGCAAGGTCCCCAGGTCTTGGGCGGTTACAGCGCTAAGGTTTTCCGGGTTCTTCATTTTATGGGTTTATTCCATTCACACTTCTTGCATTTGCAGCACGTAATGTATTTAAAAGTAAAGAGGCTATCGTCATTGGACCAACTCCTCCAGGAACCGGTGTGATATAACTGCATTTTGGTGCAACTTTTTCAAAATCAACATCACCTTTAATGGCATACCCATTTTTATATTGTTTACCCTCCACGCGTGTGGTTCCAATGTCAATAACAACAGCGCCATCTTTTACCATGTCTTCCGTAACCAATCCGGGCTTTCCAACAGCCACAAATAGGATATCGGCCTGGCGTGTATGACTCGCCAAATCTTTTGTGTATTTATGGCATACCGTTACGGTTGCTCTACCTTGCTCAACCAGCATCATACTTAAGGGTGCACCTACAATGCGACTTGCGCCTACCATAACACAGTGTTTACCAAGTGTATCAATATCATATCTGCGCAATAACTCCATCACACCGAAAGGTGTTGCAGGTAATAACAATGGATTCTTCGATGTTATGCTTCCAAAATTTTGATTGGTGAATCCATCCACATCTTTATCAGATCTTATCTTGTCTGTAACATGCTCGACTGAAATGTGTGAAGGCAATGGTAACTGAACAATCAGCCCGTCAACATCGTCATCATTATTGAGTTGCTCAATGTGCATTAATAACCGCTCTTCGTTTATTGTATCTGCAAAGCGAAGTAAAGTATAATGAAAACCCACTTCTTTGCAAGCTTTCACTTTATGATCAACATAAATCTGAGAAGCCCCATCATCGCCCACAAGAATAATTGCTAAGTGAGGAATTTTCTTTCCTCCTTGCTTCAAATTAACTACTTGCTCAGCAATCTCCTGCTTAATTTGTGTTGCCACCTTGCGGCCATCAATGCGGGTATATGTTGTTGCTTCGGTCATTTTTATAAATTATTTCTTATAAGTATAAGGAAAAAATTTATTGATTATTCAATTTTCAATACCGCCATAAATGCTTCTTGAGGCACCTCCACATTTCCAACTTGCCTCATTCTCTTCTTTCCTTTTTTCTGCTTTTCCAACAGTTTGCGCTTACGCGAGATATCGCCACCATAACATTTTGCCAAAACGTTTTTACGCATGGCTTTCACCGTTTCGCGCGCTACAATTTTTTGTCCGATAGCAGCCTGTATGGCAATCTCAAACATTTGACGCGGAATCAACTCTTTTAGCTTTTCGCAAAGTTTCTTTCCCCATTCATATGATTTTGATCTGTGTACAATAGCCGAGAGGGCATCTACTTTATCACCATTCAACATTACATCAAGTTTTACCATGTCTGATTCCTTATAGCCAATCAGGTGATAATCTAAAGAAGCGTAGCCACGAGAGATGGTTTTAAGTTTATCGAAAAAGTCGAATACAATTTCTGATAAAGGCATTTCAAAAGAAAGCTCTACCCTATCTGTAGTTAAGTATGATTGGTTGATGATGATGCCCCGTTTATCGATACACAAACCCATGATGCCCCCTATGTATTCTGACTTTGTGATAATCTGCGCTTTGATGTATGGCTCTTCAATAAAATCCATGCGGGTTGGATCAGGCATTTCAGATGGTGCATTGATAAAGCGCACTTCTCCATCCGTCATGTTGGCTTTGAACTGCACTGAAGGAACAGTAGTGATCACAGTCATGTCGAACTCGCGCTCCAAACGTTCCTGAATAATCTCCATGTGCAGCATGCCCAGGAATCCACATCTGAAACCAAAGCCAAGTGCGGCCGATGTTTCTGGTTCCCAAACCAATGACGCATCGTTTAATTGCAGTTTCTCCATAGAGGCCCGCAATTCTTCAAATTCGGTTGTATCTACAGGATAAATACCAGCGAAAACCATGGGTTTCACATCCTCAAATCCTTTGACCAATGCCTGGGTTGGGCGCGCAACATGTGTAATGGTATCTCCTACTTTCACTTCCCTCGCCACTTTGATTCCGGAAATCATATAACCTACATTACCTGCGCTAATTTCGCCTTTGGGTTGTTTCAGCATTTTTAAAATCCCTATTTCATCGGCCTCGTAAGTTTTGCCTGTGTTGACAAATTTTACCTTATCTCCTTTTTTTACTGTGCCATTGAAAACGCGGAAGTAAACTTCGATTCCACGGAAAGAGTTAAACATGGAGTCAAATATCATGGCTTGAAGCGGAGCTTTGGGATCGCCCTGCGGGGGTTTAATACGCGATACTACGGCTCTTAAAATCTCATCAATACCTATCCCATCCTTTGCACTTGCATGTATTATATCTTCCCTTTTGCAGCCTATCAAATCCACGATTTCATCAGCAACCTCTTCCGGCATGGCATGTGGCAGGTCAATTTTGTTCATCACCGGAATAATCTCCAGGTCATGCTCAAGCGCAAGGTATAAGTTAGAAATGGTCTGAGCTTCAATGCCCTGACTGGCATCTACTATTAAAAGTGCACCTTCACAGGCAGCAATCGATCTAGATACTTCATAAGAAAAGTCTACATGGCCGGGGGTATCAATCAGGTTCAGGATATATTCCTGTCCATCTTGCTTATAGTTCATTTGTATGGCATGCGCCTTAATGGTAATGCCTTTTTCACGCTCCAGGTCCATATTATCCAATACCTGGGCCTGCATTTCACGCTGGGTAAGTGTACCTGTAAACTCCAAAAGCCGGTCGGCCAGGGTACTTTTACCATGATCAATATGGGCAATGATGCAAAAATTGCGGATGTTTTCCATTCCTCTCTGTTCCTCAAAAATTTAGAACAGCAAAAGTAGGAATTATTGGCTGAATTAGCGTGAATAGTTAGCGTTGCTTAAACCTTTAGTGTTTGTTTCGGCAAAGGTATTTTGCTGATTCTTAGCTCATTTTTTATCTTGCTTATCAAATTCAAAACCATGAAAAGAATAAGCATTTTACTCATTGTACTGGCGCTAGGCTTAAAGGCAGGTGCTCAGGGTTGGCTAAGTGACCTTAAAATGGCACAAACCCTGGCTAAAAATTCGAATAAATTAATACTTGTTGATTTCTGGGCTACCTGGTGCGGACCTTGTAAGCAGATGGATATGGAGGTTTGGAACACTGAAGAAGCTGCAGCCTTCAAAAAGAATTTCGTGCCTGTTAAAATTGACATTGATTCAGAACGCGCCTTAGCCATGCAATATGGAGTGCGCTCCATTCCCATGTTGATTCTAATGGATTATAAAGGAGAAAATATCTATACCTATACCGGGTACAAAGGCAAGGCCGATTTGATGAACTTCATTTCCGGTATACCCGCTACCAGTGCAGAGCTCTTTCAACACCTGGAAAAAGTTGAAAGCAAAAACGATGAGAATTATCAAAGCACTAAAGAGATTGGAATTGCTTTTCAAATCCTATCACAAGCTGCAGATTACAACCCACTTCAAAGGTCTTTACTTAGCAAAAGTGATCTGTGGTTCAAGAAGTCTGCGAAGCTATGTAGCGGTGATTTTGAAAAAAATGAAATGGAATTACTATCAACTCTTAATACCATTTATCGCGGGAACACTAAAAAGACTTTGGCCGATATTGAAGCAAACAAAGCCAAGTACACTGCTACACCTAACGAATCGCTTATGTATTATGTGCTTGCACAGGCATACAAAAGAAACGGAGATGAAGATAATTACAAGGCTGCCATTGCTGCGCTTGAGAAAACAGATACAAATCGGCAATACCTAAGTAAAATGGAATAATAATAAAAAGGGACCTTAGTCCCTTTTTTATTGCTTATACACTTTCCCATCTTTCATCACAAAACTAACTTTCTCCATGGTGCGAATATTTTTTGTTGGGTCTTCATCTACGGCTACAATATCCGCCAGCTTGCCGACCTCTATACTACCAACTTTATCTGCCATTCCCAATATTTCTGCGTTTACAATAGTTGCAGATTTGATTGCCTCCATAACAGGCATACCCGCTTCTACCATATAGGTGAATTCCTTTCCATTATCGCCATGCGGAAACACACCTGCATCTGTACCAAAGGCAATCTTTACTCCTCTTTTATATGCTTTACCAAAAGTATCTTGAATTTGCGGACCAATCTCTAATGCCTTAGGCACAACAAGTGGATGATAGTAGCCCGGCACTTTTGCTTGCTCTGCTACATACTTACCGGCAGAAATGGTGGGCACATAGTATGTTCCCATTTTAATCATCAGGTCCATTACTTCTTCTGTCATCTTGGTACCGTGTTCAATGGTTGTTATCCCCGCTCTTACTGCACGAAGCATACCTTCTGTACCATGTGCATGTGCTGCCGTGTGCATACCGTAATCTTTTGCAGTTTGGATAATGGCCGCAAGTTCCTCATCTGTAAACTGTGGGCCGCTTCCGTCTTTTGCTATACTTAGCACACCACCTGTTGCCGTAATTTTAATACAATCAGATCCATCTTTATAGCGTTGACGCACTGCTTTGCGTGCATCTTCAGGACTATTAATTACTCCCTCCTTAGGGCCGGGATCGCCCATTAAATCTTTACGATAAGCATTGGTTGGGTCGGCATGACCACCTGTGGTGGCTATTGATTTGCCTGCTGTAATTATGCGTGGCCCTTCCACAACATTTTGATTGATGGCATTGCGCAAGGCAATGTTCACACCAGAGCCTCCCATATCACGCACTGTAGTAAAGCCTGCCATCAATGTTCTTTTGGCAATAGCACTTGCCCTGAAGGCCACATCTGCTTCATTAAAAGTGAAACGCTGAATGGCTTGATCTTTATTTGTTTCGCTTTCAATATGTACATGCATATCTATGAGTCCGGGCATTACTGTTTTTTTGCTGAGGTCAATTACTAAATCGTTTTTCCCTGCTTTGGTAAAACCATTTTCAACTGCTTTTATTTGGTTTCCCTCCACCACGATGGTCATTTGTGCATGCACAGTATTTTGTTTCCCGTCAATCAGGTTGCCACAGTGTAATAAAGTACGCTGCGCAAAGCCACACAGACTTAAAGTAATTAGAATAAAAGTAAAGTAGCATTGTTTCATAAAATTTGATTAAATGATTTTAGTGAATAATTAATGATGTCCCAGGTATTTTTCAGTAAGCAATCGCAAAGATTCAATTTCATCATCACTCATGGCGGTGATTTTTACTTTCAACATCATCTCAAACATCATTTCCTCGCTGTAACCCAATTTTGCTGCTACGCGAGCGCAAAACCTTATTTCTTCCTTGTATAACTTCTCGTCAATTTTCATCAATTGCACCAAAGTGAAAATTAAATTGAATTTCTCGTGCGGGCTGAGATGGGAAGGAATAGTGGCATCATGCGGTTCCTCCATTAAGGAATTCAGCTGATTTTCAGAAAAGCCATTTGCCTTTGCTATATTGGCTATGTAAAGCCTTTCAGCTTCTGCAAATTCTCCATCAACATCCGCAAGTGTGATAAGTAATTTGAGTTGTGAAATTAATGCCATGTTTTTTTAGTTTGAAAATTTAAATTGTAAAAAGCACGGCTTGTTTCCTACAAAAGCGAAAGGTTTATTTAATAAAAAATCTTCAAAACATGAATTTTTTGGCCCATTTGTACCTCTCTGGAAACGACAAAGAAATAATTGCCGGAAATTTCATGGGCGATTTCGTAAAAGGGAGGGAAAAAATTAAAACGTATAGTCCAGGCATCGCCCGCGGAATAATGCTTCACCGCGCCATTGATATGTTTACCGACTCACACCCCATCACCGCTCAAAGCAAAGCGCGCCTACGCTCTAAATACAGGCACTATTCTGGTGTTATTGTCGATGTTTTTTACGATCACTTTCTTGCAAACAACTGGACAAGATTTCATGAGGTACCTCTACAAGAGTACTCTCAATATGCATATGAAGTTATACACGCATTCAAATCCATTTTACCAGAGGAGGCAAAACACATGCTTCCTTACATGGTTCAATATAATTGGTTGTATAATTACAAAAGTATAGAAGGCATCAATCGCACATTAACCGGCATGTCGCGCAGAACAAGTTTTGAATCGCAAATGCAGCATGCCTCCAAAGACTTAGAAATTTTTTACGAAGATTTTAAGATGGAATTCGATATCTTTTTTCCACAGATAAAAAAGCATTGCGAAGATTGGTTAAAAGAAAATTAAGTCATACCAACAGGCTTGTTCGTTGGCATGACTATAGGCTACTTGATTTCAAACTCAACCTCCGCACTATCAGCACCATTAATAAATTTGATTTTGTATTTTCCCTTGCCTGCATATTTCAATTCAGGTGTGGGTGTACTTGTGCCTTTGCCTTTTTTCGCAGTCGCTGCTGGTGCTGAAACTTTTACATCCCAGTTCAGCGTATTAAATCCGGCATTACCAGTTGCAGTAAGTTTTCTTACTACAACATTTTTCTCATCATAAATTTCTATGCTGATGTTTTCTGCCTGCTTACCTATATAATAATGCAATGTTACAATGGGTTCTATGGCTGGTGACCAGCCATAAGTTTGTTGTCCCCATCTTTCGTTAAATCTGATGGCTTCCGGTTTAAATGCAATTACACCTTTATTTATACCTGCCATGTTTATTGCATGCAAGGGTTTCACATCGGCTACGAAAATACTGCGACCATGAGTTGCAATTACCAGCTCATGATCGCGTGGGTGCACAAGCATATCGTATGAGGCTACATTCAGTGCCTGGTTCAATAAATGCCAGTTTTTTCCACCGTCAAGACTGGCAAAAGTTCCCAAATCCAAACCACAATAAAGCAACTCTTGATTTACAGGGTCCTGCACAATAACATTGGCAACAGATTCAGGTAAATTTTCTTTGATAGATAACCAGGTCTTTCCAAAGTCTTTACTTACGAACAAGTATGTTTTGAACTCATCATTTCTATAACCATTCAATGAAACAAAAACGGTGGCCTCATCATGTGGAGAAGGGAACACGCTGCTTATCCACCTGTCTTGTGGTAAACCATTATCAATTCTATCCCATGAGCCACCCGCATTTTTAGTAATGTATAAATTCCCGTCATCGCTACCTGCATAGATGAGTCCGAATTTCAAATTTGATTCTGCTAATGTGCTTATGGTAGAAAAGGGCACATTACCTTGTGGCTTGTCTTTGGTGAGATCTGGACTGATGGCTTCCCAGCTATCGCCTTTGTTCATGCTGCGATACACACGTTGTGCTGCCATGTATACAATATCTGGATTGTGTGAACTTAGCATCAGTGGTGCTCTCCAGTTCCATCTTAATACCGGCTCACCTATATCATGCGAAGGTGTAATGCGCGCTCTTTGATTGTTCGCGCGGTTTATTCTGAAATAATTTCCAAACTGAAATCCAGTGTACACCAATTTACTGTTGCGTGGATCGGGTGCTACATACATACCATCGCCACCCATAATGGCCTCCCAATCTCGTGCTGACCCTCTGAAACCTACAGATCTTGATGGCCCTGTGAGCACACCATTGTCTTGCAAACCACCGTAAACATTATAGGGTGTCTCCATATCCACATTCACGGTATAGAATTGCCCTACAGGCATGTTGTTGATGTGCTGCCAAATAGCACCTTCGTCATAACTTACATACAAGCCGCCATCATTACCTAAAATAATATGTTCAGGGTCTTTAGGATTAATCCACAATGCATGATGATCAACATGCACATTGCCCGTTGTATCAATGCGGTGAAAAGTAACACCTCCATCATTTGACTTTAGAAGTGGCACACCAAAAATGTATACCTTATTCTCATCAGCCGGAGAAACCCTTACTTCGCCAAAATAATATCCGTAGGTAAAATAAATACCATCCAGGTCATAGCTATTCATTTTTTTCCAGGTTGCTCCGCTATCATCAGAGCGATAGAGTTCTGCTCCAACTATTTTGGTATTGAATAATGCCGCATTGGCATCACCAAAATAAGTTGACAAGGCTTTCGGTTCATACTTGCCGTTTCTAACCTCTTGTTTTACTACCTCGGCTGTATATTTTGAAGGGAAGCCACGTCTTAAAAAATCCTCAAGCTTTTTATTATCTAATTTCAGAAAATCATCTTTCGACATTTTTGCAAAATCTACTGCTTGGAATGCTCCCGTATTTTGTGGTCGGCTACTTTGCTGTTGAACTTCTGCCTGATTATCTAAAAAAGCATATACCACATTCGGTTTGCTTTCGCTAACCGCTAAACCAATGCGACCCACTTGATCCCCTTGAGGAAACCCATCCATTACTTTGAACCAGGTATCCCCTCCGTTATCTGATCGATAGATTGCTGAACCTACCCCACTTCCTTTAAAATTCCATGCTTGCCTTGTGCGCTCCCAGCTAGATGCCCATAACTGATTAGGGTTTTGCGGATTGATTACCATGTCGATTACACCGGTGCTGTCGTTGATGTACAATGTTTTCTTCCAATTCTTCCCTCCATCAACAGACTTATAAACGCCTCGATCAACATTATTGCTGTATAGTGCACCAATTGAAGCTACCCAAACCACCTCCGGATTTTCGGGATGTACAATTACTCTTCCTGTATGTTGTGTATTAACCAAGCCCAGATGCTCCCAGTTTCTTCCTCCATCTGTTGTTTTATAAACACCATTACCCGCATAACTTGAACGACTGCTGTTGTTCTCCCCGGTACCTACGTAAATGATGTTGGGATTTGAAGGCGCTAAGGCAAAATCACCAATACCCAATGCGCCTTGTTCATCAAAGATGGGTTCGAAAGAAACTCCATTGTTTTTAGTGCGGAATAATCCCCCTGAAGCAAAAGCAAGGAAGAACTCCTTCGGATTTTGAAGGTTCACATCAATATCCGTGATGCGACCTCCCTGAACAGTTGGCCCAATGTTCCTTACGGGATAATTCTTAAGCATTGACCCATTAGCCAATTGTTGTCGAACATTGTAACTTTCAGTTAATTCTTGTTCGGTAGTTGGCTTTATTTGCTGTGCATAGGCTAGGCCAGATAAGACTATAAAGATGGAAAGTATTAAATGCTTCATGCTTAATGTTGATTTATTAAGCAATTTAGCAATTGAAAAATTGAGGAGAAGCAGACTTATACTTATTATTTTAGCGGCAAAAGATTAATGCAATGGAAAATGATCCTGAACTGAGTGGTAAAGGGAAATACCTGGGTAAAATTTCCTCTGATTTTGCCAAAGTATCTGATATGCTGAAAGAGGCTTCTTACCAGATACGGAAAAGAGAATTTTCAGCGCACCCAATTTTTCCGGTTTCCGAAACAGAAATACCTATTGGGCAAATACTTATTAACCGGGGCCAGATAGGAAATACCTGGAACTATTATGCATCGTTTTTGGATGAGTTCATGCAAAGAGAACTTGTTGATCCAAAAAATGAAGAGGCATTCAAGCAATCTTATAAAGATCCAGATGAGTTTTGTTGTTTGTTTGTAGTTGATGGCGACTTCACCAATTTTGTATTCATCCCCTACCCTGAAGATTAACTTATTGGTTTAAGCACCAGATCAAAAATTACTTCAAATTCATTTTCAACTTTTACCATACCCAACATTTTGGTAGGTGGCTCAAGGTGAAAATCAGAAAACAAAAATTTGCGTGAGCCTACAAGTGTGGTTGTGCCATTTTCTGATGTTTCTATTTTATAGTGCAGTTCAAATTCCTTACAAACACCCCCCAGGCTAATTTGTATCACGGCCTTAGTTGGCATATGGCCATAATGTTTTACTGGTTTATTGATTGGGAGGAAATCAACTTTGAGATCAGGGTACTTATCTGCCATGATTGTCCTTCTCAAATCAGCTGTCATCATATCATTTCGGCAATCAAAATTTTCTGCCTTTACCTGTATGGATCCTGTAAGTGAGATTATTTTTGAAGTCACCGGATCATACCGCACAAGTAAGGTATCCAAACCATAATACTGATCGATTTGGCAGCGAAATTTGTTCACGTTAGAACGCCCATCAATTATTAATTTGCTGTTGCGCGCTACCAACCACTTTACTTCTTTCACCATGGGTTTTACAGATGAAAATTGAAGCAGGGCAAATAATATAAGTAGAAGATTACGCATAAAATAAGATTCTAAAATTAAAGAATTCCGGTCGAAAAACTCAACCGGAACTCTCTTCATAAATTAAGCTTTCAAATTAGAAGCCAATAACTGCTTCTATAACAATACCTTTGAATTCACCACCATTGAAGCGGGCATTTGCGCCAGTCCATGCTGCAGACTCATCATTATATTGTTGACTTACATACTCAATTTTTGTCAACACATTCTTGGTTAAGAACCAGCCTCCACCAATATTCAATCGGTTTATTTTCATATCTACAGCTGCACTTTCACGCATCTTACCACTTACTGTGTTGTAGCGTCCGCCAAGGTAGAATTGCTCATCAGCTCCAAATCTGTACAACAACTCTCCAGCTATTTGAGTGAATGCACCCTCTTTATCAACGATAGGTGTAGTAAATTCATTGCTTCCGCTTGCTACTTCATAGATACCGAAGAGCTCTAAGCCCTGGAATTTAATGAAGGGGTTAATCTGTATGGCAGTAATTTTTTGGAAACGAGCATTAAAGCGGCCATCAAAATCAGTGAACTGGTTTGTAGGCGCTGCTGGTGGGTCAATGATGGTTCTCATCACGTTATAATATCTTGATCCCGCACGGTCGCCACCATATAACCAGGTACCTGTATTGACACCATTGTTGGTGTACCAAGAACCGGTTAAGCGAACCCTTAAATCATCATTCAATTGCTTATCATAACCAACTTTACCATAGAAAGAAGCTTTGTTATCAGCAAGTGTTGCGGCTGTTGACTGTTGGGTTACCACATTCTGATTTAGTTTACCATTGGTTAAACCAAGCACCAATAAAAGACCGTTATTTTGAATAGTTACTTCTCCAAATGCTTCTGTAGAGAAAGAATCCATAATGTAGTTACCTACAAAGGGATTGTATATCGCTCTTGCATTGTCTGATCTTCTGAAGTGTGCATCACCATAATTGAATTCATCCAGACCTATGGTAATGGTGGTGTATTGCATCAGGCCTTCTAAAAATCCTTCTTTGATAAAATTCAATTTATCCATTTGCATATAACCTCCTTTAATCCAGGCTTCATTGTGGTGTCTTGCTGAAAGATAAGTGCGTAAATGCATTCTCACTCCGTCATGAAGTTGAACATCTAAATTCAGGTTTGCGGTAGGCAAGTTAAAATCGGATCCTAATTCTACAAGATTGTTTGCAGTATTGCTATGGCTTAATCCTTGAAACTGCATGGCAAAGTCGCCACCCACTCTTACTTTAAGTCCATCGAACTTAACTGTATCTTTCTTGGGTGCTTCAAACACGTTAACTCCATTCTTATCATTGGAACGCATATATTGAATAGGAGCCTGCTGAGCAAGAAGCTAAGCGCTTACAAACAGCAATCCAAATACAAAAGAAAAGGATATGCTTTTTAAAAAATTGGTTTTCATAGTTTTCAAAATTAGTTGTGACATTATTCAGTTATTTTTTAAGGTTAATGGTATAGGTTACATTCACTTCATCGCCCACCTTCATTGCGCCAAACATAAATGCAGGAGGATCAATTTTGTGATCAGACATTTTAATTGCTTTTGTTCCGGTACATGTATAGGTTCCGTTACTATTTTTCGTACAACTTGTGGTCAAATCGATTTTCTGTGTTACTCCGGAAACTGTCAAGTTCCCTGTTGAAGTAATGACAAATTCCTTTCCACTTGTTTTAACCGGAGATGCGGTAAGCATGGTATAAGTTATCTTATCGTACTTATCAGCATTAAGTGTATTATAGGTGTTTTTATCCATGCTTGTTTTATCGCTTTTTATTGATTTTACCAGCATGGAAAAGCTTAGTGCCTGAAGCGCGCTTATATCACAATTTTCATTCAACACAAAAGTGGCATCACATGTAGGATTAACAGCATTCATTGTCCAGTCGTGCATGTTAGAGGTGCCATCTATCTTCATGGCTGACTCTGGCGTTTGCTTAAATTTAGTTTGTGCCTGCGCTATGGTACTTAGTACCAGTAGCATCAGTATTATTTTTGTTACTCTCTTCATAATCATCGTTGTATTTGGTCCCTTTTAAAATCAATGCAAGGTATAATGGTGCGTACGCTTAGCTCATGACTCGCATCAAGGCATTATATGATTATAGTCATGTTTTTATTAATGGTTCAAACTAGAAAAGGGCCCTAAAAACGGCCTTTTTGAACTAAATCGTAAGCGAAGTTCAGGGTCTGAAATGGTCCCAACCTTGTGCCTTTATAGGCACTACATTTTCATTCTTTGTAACAAGTAACTGTTCAGCCTTATTTTCAGTTACATATCCGATAAAGTGAATATCGGGATGGTTTTTTATTTTTTCAAAATCTGTCTGGCTTATCATAAATAACAGTTCATAATCCTCGCCACCGTTCAGTACAGATGTAGTGGCGTCTATCTTAAACTCATAGCCTGTATCAAAAGTCATTTTGTCGATAGGTAACTTATCTTCAAAAATTCTAATACCAACACCACTTTGTTTACAGATATGAAAAAGCTCGGAAGCCAACCCATCCGATACATCAATCATTGCGGTTGGCTTGATATTCAATTCATCTAATTCGTAAATAATATCCATTCTTGCCTCTGGTTTAAGCTGCCTTTGCACAATGTATTCATAGTCGGTAAGCTTAGGCTGCATGTCAGGGTTTGTTAAATACACTTGTTTCTCCCTTTCTAGCACCTGAAGGCCCATATAGGCCGCACCGAGGTCACCCGTTACACAGATAATATCATTTGATTTTGCTCCACTTCGATAAGCTACTTTGTTTTTAGCCACGCGACCGATTGCTGTTAAGGATATCACCAACCCTGAAGCAGAGGAAGTGGTATCACCACCCACCAAATCAACTTTATAATTATTGCATGCTGCCTGAATTCCTTGGTATAATTCATTAACTGCTTCAACTGAAAAACGATTACTCAAAGCTATGCTTACCGTAATTTGTTCAGGCTTTCCATTCATTGCAGCTATATCTGAAATATTTACTGCCACTGCCTTGTATCCTAAATGGCGCAAAGGCATATAGGCTAAATCAAAATGAATGCCTTCCGTTAACATATCCGTACTTACAAGTAGATAATCTGCTCCGGCATTAATCACGGCAGCATCATCACCTACGCCATGAACACTACTTTCATTTTGCAGAGTGAAGCCCTTCGTTATATGGTCAATTAATCCAAACTCACCGAGTTTATTGATCTCTGATCTGTTTTCTTCCATACCTGAACGTTAAATATTGCTAATTTTAATTGTTAACTAATTTTATCGAGATGAAAAGAATATACTTTATTTTATCTTTTTTATGCCTGATGCTGCTGACTGACTGTACGCCAAAACCCATGTACCAAACCCATAAGGGCAAGAAAAAACAAAAGCACTATAATGAAATTCAATTTAACGACCCTAGACGGAAGGACCACTGATCTCCTGGCACAGTTCCACCAGCACACCATTGGTGCTTTTCGGATGCAGAAAGCAAATCTTCTTATTGTCGGCACCTGGCTTAGGTAAAGTGTTGACTAAATCAAAACCATCGGCTTTATAGGCCTCCATGCTTTTAGCTACATCTTCTACTTCAAAAGCAAGGTGATGTATGCCCTCCCCACGCTTATCAATAAACTTGGCTATTGCTGAGTCGGGTTGGGTGGCCTCCAGCAACTCAATTTTTATTCCTGCCACATCAAAAAAAGCAGTGCGAACCCCTTCCGACTCCACCACCTCAATTTTATAATGCTCTTTGCCTAACAGTCTGGCAAATAACTTGTTGGCCTTATCCAGGTTTTTTACTGCAATGCCGATATGCTCTAATTTTTGCATAACCATGTGTTTGGATTTGTTAATTTTGCAAAGATGCAGAACTTTTCAGCCCTCTGAAAAGTTTTGTGATGGTATTAAAAGCTATGTCGAAACCCATTACTGATATTTCCAGCGAAATGCATGTTGAGGCCGCCCGCCTTCAGCAGCAGATTAAGGACCACCTGGGCCTGAGAAGTACCGACCTCATGTTTGAGTACAGCCTGATGGAAGGTAGGGTAAAGCTTGACCTGATTACCTTAAACCCCAGACACAACCAGTCTTTTTTGTTTCAGTCTGTTACAGGGTCTGATAAAGTAGATACCCTAAAGAAGATGTTGGAATATGTGCAGCATGCTAAGGAGAAGGAGAACTCTTATACTATTCAATGGGTAGCTAAAGATGAAACCGAATTACATACCTCGTACTTTAGGGCAAGCAACGTAATGGACGCTTTGCAAAAGCTCTATTATGGCAGAGATATGAATACCATTACAGTTTTTAGTGTAGTATTAAATCCTATTTCATAATATCATGATAAGTGTAACCGATAAAGCCAAGGATAGAATAAGTGTATTACTTCAGGAAGAAGGGCGCAACGAACAACACAAGGTGCGCGTTTCTGTTAAGGGTGGTGGTTGCTCCGGGCTGATGTACGACCTCAGCTTTGATGATAAAGTAGAACCTGCTGACCAGGTATTTGAAGATAAGGGGGTTAAAATTCTTGTGGATAAAAAAAGTTTACTTTACCTCTTGGGCACAACACTTGATTTTTCTGATGGCTTAAACGGAAAAGGCTTTCAATTCATTAACCCCAACGCTAATCGCACCTGCGGATGCGGGGAAAGTTTTGCGGTGTAAATTATTTCCCATCATAAGCGCTTTGTAGTTTCGCTATATCAAATTTTCTCATCTTTAAGAAAGCTTGTATTACTTGCTCTGATCTTTTCGAATCATCCATGAGCTTAGTATTCGCTGGGCCAGTGCAAGTAAGTATGAGCCAGGCGAAAAATGGGTAAGTGCCGTTTATGGGCGATAAGCTTACTATGGCAATTTCATAACTGCACGGCATCTATCTTATTCATCCTTCAACACATCCACCGGACTAAGCAGTGATGCTTTTGTGGTATGATATGCGGTGATCAGCATTGCGAGTATCAACGTTCCCAGGCCTACTTGAATAAAAATCCAAAGCGATATCGTGATGCGATAAGCAAAATCTTCCAACCACTGTTGCATCATCCAATAGGCAACAGGCGTACTTAAAACAAAAGCGATAATAATAAGCCTTGTATAAGATCTTGCCACCAATGT
>CAZVFM010000030.1:0-19789 GCA_964626095.1 uncultured Roseivirgaceae bacterium
TGATCTTGAGGATATAAAAAATAATACTGCGCTTAATATCGTCAACTTCTATCTAAATATTTTATTGGCAGCAGAGCAGTATAAGAGTGCCTTGCTGGCCTTAGAAAGTTCAGATATTCAGCTTGATCGTACACAAAAGCAGTTCAATGCCGGTGCGGTTGCCCAACAAAATTTGTTGCAAGTAAAACAGCAACAAGCCAACGAGGAGTTGAACCTCATCAGGGCTGAGAATACATTAGAACTGGCCAGGTTATCCCTTAAGCAAGCCCTACAGTTACCCGCGACTACAGAAATGGAACTTGAAATCCCAGAAATCACTGCGCCAGAAGAAACCTGGCTTTTGTTGAATTTGGAGGATATTTATAATAGTGCGCTTTCACTGCCAAGTGTAAAAAGTGCAGAAGCACAACTAGAGAGTGCTGAATATGGAGTTTCATTAGCCAGATCAGGAAAATATCCAAGTCTGACACTTTCAGGTGGTCTTAATACTGCTTACTCTAGTATCGCACCAGACTTATTCCCGGATCCTTCTAGTCCCTCCGGTTTCAAAGAGAACACATACTTTAACCAGTTGGATTTTAATATGCGCAGGTTCGTTTCATTGAACTTGAATATTCCCATATTCAACAAGTTTCAAAACAATTCTAATGTTCACCTGGCTAAGCTAACTTTAGATAACGCCATGTTTCAGACATCGGCAGTTAAAAACCAGCTAAGACAAAATATTGAACAGTCTTATTATGATGCACGTGCTGCAGCTAAGACCTATTTCGCAACTGAAAAACAAGTCGAAGCACTGGAAGAGTCTTTCAGAAATGTTGAACAGCGTTTTAATATAGGTGCAGCTGATCCTATTGAGTATAACCAAATTAAAAATGATTATAACAGGGCCTTGAATGACCTGATCAGGTCCAAGTTTGATTATGTTTTTAAACTTAAGGTATTGGATTTTTATCAGGGTAAACCACTTGAACTCTAAACACTAATGGCAAAAAAGAAAAAAAGCAACCGCGTATTATATTACCTCATCGCAGGTGTAATTGTATTATTGATTGTAGCCGTTGTTGGCAAAAATCAGGGCTGGATTGGTAAGCCCCAGGAGATGGAAGTAGAAATGGCGAAAGCCAAACGCACCAATATAACAGAAACTGTTGGTGCATCTGGTACTGTGCAGCCGGTAGTAGAGGTAAAACTAAGTCCTGATGTCGCAGGTGAAATTATTGACCTAACGGTGGAAGAAGGTGACTCAGTAGTTAACGGGCAGTTACTTGTGCGTATCCGCCCTGACAACTGGATTAACCAGTATGAAAGAGCCAAGTCTAATCTAAATCAGCAATTGGCTAACCTTGAATCCTCAAAGGCAAGTCTTTCAAGATCAGAGGCAACTTTTACCCGCACGGAACAGGACTATAATCGTCAAAAAAAACTATTCCAGGAGAAAGTTATTTCTGAGGCAGACTGGCAAATGGCTGAACAAAATTATAAAGTAGCTAAAAATGATTTTGAAGCTGCCAAAGCCCAGGTTAATGCAGCACAATACATTGTGAGAAGTACAGAGGCCTCTGTAAAGGAGGCAGAAGAAAACGTTCGACTAACAAATGTAGTAGCGCCTATGAATGGAATTGTTTCCAAATTGAGTGTTGAAAAAGGAGAGCGTGTAGTGGGTACTCAGCAAATGACGGGTACAGAAATGCTGCGTATTGCCGACTTGAATAAGATGGAGGTGAGGGTAAACGTGAATGAGAATGATATCATTCGTGTACACGTGGGTGATACGGCCAACATAGATGTAGATGCTTATTCCAGTCAGAGTAAAGTATTTAAAGGACTTGTTACGGCAATTGCCAATACAGCAAAAGATAAAGCCTCGGCCGATGCCATTACTGAGTTTGAAGTTCGTATCCGAATCCTTAATGAATCATACGCAGATCTTGTTGCAGCCGGAACTCCGTTTCCTTTCAGGCCGGGCATGACAGCAAGTGTGGATATCATAACCCAAAGCAAAGAGAATGTACTTACCGTACCTCTTGCTGCAGTGACCACACGTGGCGAATTTGATGCAACTACACCATCAACCGCTCCGCCAGCTACTAATACCAGCTCTGCTAAAAAAGAGGATAAAATAGTTGTATTTATAAATGAAGATGGGAAAGCAAAAATGGTTGAAGTAAAAACCGGTTTAAGCGATTTTGATAATATGGAGATTCTGGAAGGCTTAAGTGAAGGGCAGGAGATTGTTACAGGCCCCTTCCTTATGGTATCCAAGCGCTTAAAGGATGGAGATCAAATAAAGAATATAAAGAATGAAGAGCCCAAGAAGCAGGAAGAAACTGTTAAAGCAGAAGAGGTGAAGGAATAAGCTGATTTAGTATTTAATCAGCAGCTAGGATTTTAAGGTATCGGGTAATTGTCCCGATACCTTTTTTTATATTTAAAATACCTGAAGATTATTAAGGTAATTGCTGGTAATTATTTATTTACTCCGACTAAATGATCATTTCAATGTTATTATTTTGCACTATAAGCATAAGTTTGCAAGGTGAACATAGGATTTGACGCTAAAAGACTTTTTAACAACTTCACCGGACTAGGTAATTACAGCCGCTTTGTAGTTGATGCGCTGCTTAGCAACTTTTCTGACAATCATTATTTTTTGTTTAGCCCTAAGATAAGTGCCAACGATGAAGTAGTACCTTATTTTAAGCATTCTGCTGTAACTGTCATTCAGCCTGAGGGCTGGCAAAAGCATTTGAAAGCAAAGGCTTATTGGCGAACTTATGGAGTGGCGAAGAAAGCATCAGAAGCTAAACTTCAGCTTTATCACGGATTAAGTAATGAATTACCCAGGGTTTTACCTCACACAGTCAAGCAAGTGGTTACCATACATGACCTGATATTTATTCGGTACCCGGAATATTATAACAGAGTAGATACCTGGATATTTAAGAAAAAGGTAAAACACGCCTGCGATACAGCAGATGTTATAGTAGCAGTCAGTCAGCAAACTGCAGATGATTTGGTTGATTTAATGTGCGTAGCAAAAGAAAAGATAAAAGTAATTCATCAGGGTTGTCATCAGATTTTTAAAGCGCCTCTGGATAAGAATGAAAAGATACGCGTAGCAAAGAAGTACAAGTTACCATCAAATTATCTTCTATTTGTAGGTACTATTGAGCCACGAAAAAATGCAGGACTGATCATTGAAGCACTTCGTTTAATTGATGAGGATGTTAACCTGGTTTTGGTTGGAAAAAAAACGGATTATGCGAAGCATATCGATAAAAAGGCAAGTAAAATGGGTCTGCAAAACAGAATACAATTTCTTCCTAATGTTTCTTTTGAAGATTTGCCCTATATCTATCAGCAGGCAAAGCTATTTATTTATCCATCTTTTTTCGAAGGGTTTGGCATCCCACTTATTGAAGCAATATCTTGCGGGGTTCCAGTGATTACTTCCAAAGGTTCTTGTTTTGCTGAGGCCGCAGGACCAAATGCAATTTACATTGATCCATATGATGTAAATGCACTGGCTGAGTCAATTATCATGTTGTTGTCTTCTGAGGAAAAGTGCAGGCAAATGGTTAAACTCTCAAAAGCATATATTGAGCAATTCAATCCTGAGGTAATAGCGTCAGAATTAATGGATATATATACTCAAGTGCTTAATAAGTAATGTTGCTTTTAAGAAAGCTTCAGATCAAATTTTTTTAGTTCTTGAAAAAGTCTGTGCATGGGCAAACCCATTACATTGAAGTATGAGCCATTAATTTTTTCAATACCTACCATGCCAATCCAATCTTGGGCACCGTAGGCGCCTGCTTTATCATAGGGTTTGTAATTATCAACATAAAAATCAATTTCTTCATCACTTAGTTTTGCAAATGTAACTTCTGTAGTGTCATCAAAAGCTACTTCTAATTCTGCCGAAACAATACATACACCCGTCATCACTGAGTGGGTTTGGCCAATTAATGTTTTAATCATTTGCTTAGCCTCTGCACGGTCTGCTGGTTTGTTGAGAATTTTATTTCCAAGAATTACAACGGTATCTGCTGTAATTACAATTTCATTTCGCATGTTAAGTCTGAACTGTTCTGCCTTTTTACTGGCTAGATAACGTGCTACTTGTTCGGGCGGCATGGTAATGGGAAATGATTCGTCCGTTTCTGGCTTTACCACTTTAAAAGTAAAACCTGCCTCGCGCATGAGGTATTGTCTGCGGGGAGAACTAGAAGCGAGAATAATCGGTCGATCTGAATTCATCTTCTTTAATTGATCCGAAAAGAAAACCGCAAATTACTTTCGGGTAAAAGTAAGTTGACTTTTGCGGAAGTGTATAGCCACTTTCACAAACCTTTTTTACAGTTTCAATGGAAATGTCTTGAGTTATAATGGCCAGTTGTGCCTGGTCTTTCAATACTTTGGTAATGCAGTCGGTGAAACTCCTTTCGAAACTTATGTTTTCTGAGCTTCTCTGTTCTTTACCTGGAATACCTAAAACCTTCTCAATAATGAAGTAGTGCATAACCGTAAGGTCAAGTATTTTAATAACATCCGGAAAACTCCATGTCATTTTGCTTAATGACTCTGGTTTTAAACGGACTTTATAGGCATTCTCCTTAAAAATAAGTCCGAATGCCCAGGGCTTGCCTGCAATAATTTCTGGTAAAATATCCGGGTCTTCAACCGGTTTGATAATAAAATTATCTGCAAGCTTTTGCATAATACTTTCTTCAGAAAGAGCACCCAACGACCGAATTAAACGGTGTGTGGGGAGTATCTTTAAATTATCTGATTCGGTATTGGTGAAATACATGAGGTGGAAGTTGTAACCTTCATTACCGGTATGGTTAGGATTATTGTCCCGCATTTTTTTCATATACTCCAACGAGCCCTCATACCTGTGATGTCCATCTGCCAGAATTATTTTTTTATCATGAACAGCTTCAATGAATTTTTCAATTGCCTTCGCATCTTGAATTATACCCAATACTTCGCGCACACCTTGATAATCTTCGGTTTCATAGATGGGGTTGCTGATCGCTTCATCCATTAGTGGTTCAAGCTGTAACAGGGGATCAGAATAAAGTCCGTGCGTGGGACTAACATTAAGTTCAGTTGCTTCAAGAATCTCAATCCTGTCGTTAACTGCACTTGGAATAGTATTCTCATGTCTTAGTAAGATGTTTTCATCCCAATCATAAATTCTAAGTTGTGCAACGAAACCTTTTCGGCAGTACATTTTGGTGTCGCCAGGAATGCTGAAGTATTGATAGTAGATGTAAATGGCCGGCAGATCGTCTTGTACAATAATTCCTTGTTCCTTCCATTGAACAATTGTGGCGGCTGCATGTGTAATGGCATTGGGGCCTTGTGGTACGGAGAGATGTATGCTATTGAATGGATTATTATATAGATTTCTTCTTTGTTTCTCAGAAACCACATCGAATAGAGGAGACACTAGCTCAGCAATTTTATCGCTTAACTTGTTGTTGTACCTGAAAGCCCTAAATGGTTTGATTTCTGCCATTGAAATAGTTAATAAAAAGGGCTTTGATCAATTTATTCTGTTTTTTTTCCACTTACTTTCAACATTCTTTTTTTCAGTAGCCTGCTGAATAGTATTTGTGTTAACAGCTTTAAATTCATTCGAAGCCAATACAGCGGCAACATTAAGTTCATCATCGCTTAACGAAACTTTCAAAAGCTCGGGCTTATAATATTGCTCTACAAACCTGGTATTAAATTCAGCAGATCTAAAAGCTTCATGTTTCATCACAAAACTACAAAAGCCCAAAGTTGTTTCTATGCCTGTAATCTGGTATTCATCAATAGCCCTGATCATTTTATCAATGGCCTGCGCTCTTGTTTCCGCATGCACTACCAGTTTGGCGATCATGGGATCATAATAAAAAGGTATTTCCATTCCTTGTTCAAAACCATCATCTACACGTATGCCGTGGCCTTGTGGGCGTACGTAGGTCTTTAAAACACCAGTATCCGGTAGAAAATTATTGCTGGGATCTTCCGCATATACCCTCACTTCAATGGCGTGTCCATTTATGCGTAAGTCTTCTTGTTTGAATTGAAGTTTTTCTCCCTGTGCAATTTTAATTTGAAGCTTAACCAAATCAACACCTGTAATTTCTTCTGTTACCGGGTGCTCTACCTGTAGTCTTGTATTCATTTCAAGAAAGTAGAAGTCGAGTTGATCATCCACAATAAACTCCACAGTTCCTGCTCCATAATAATTACACGATTTAGCAACCTGAATGGCTGCTTTGCCCATGGCTTCACGTTTTTCAGGAGTAAGAATTCCTGATGGCGCTTCTTCTACAACTTTTTGATGCCTTCTTTGAATGGAGCAATCGCGTTCAAAGAAATGAATCACATTTCCATGTTGATCTCCAAATACTTGTATTTCTATATGCCTTGGTTTAGTGATGAACTTCTCAATAAAAATAGCACCGTCACCAAAAGATGATTTGGCTTCGCTGATGGCTCGTGCCATTTGCTCCTCAATCTCATCTTCAGCTTCAACAATTCGCATGCCTTTGCCGCCACCACCTGCACTTGCTTTAATTAAAATGGGATATCCGACTTTGGCCGCAATAGTTCTCGCTTCTTTTGGATCTTCAATGGGTTTATCGGTTCCGGGTACAAGGGGCACCTTGAACTTGCCTGCAGCTTCTTTTGCGGCAAGCTTACTGCCCATAATTTGGATGGATTCAGGTGAGGGGCCAATGAAAATCAAACCTGCTTCCCCCACCTTTGTGGCAAAGTTGGCATTTTCTGATAAGAAGCCATATCCAGGATGAATCGCATCAGCGCCCGCTTGTCTGGCGGTTTCAATGATTTTATCTATCAAGAGGTATGATTCTGAAGAAGGGGCCGGACCAATTAAATATGCCTCATCGGCAAACTTAACATGAAGTGCATTTCTGTCTGCTTCGCTAAATACGGCAACGGTTTGAATGCCCATTTCCTTGGCGCTTCTCATGATCCGCAAGGCAATTTCACCGCGATTAGCTACTAGAATTTTCTTAATTTCTGCCATCTTTTGCTAAAGCTGCAATGCTAAGTAATTATTGCTTATTTCTAAAGCTTTTCCAGCTAACTGATGTTAGCCGGGTATATTGATTTTAACGCTTTATTGCACATCAGTGTCAAGGATGTTAGCTTTGAGCAATTTTTAAAATGCAAATCATAACATGGTAGATTTATTCGAGAAACTTAAGATGGAAGCGGGCCCTCTGGCCAAATATTCACACTTACCGCAAGACTATTTCTTTTTCCCTAAACTGGAAGGTGAAATTGGTCCCAGGATGAAATTCAATGGAAAAGAAGTCCTTAACTGGAGCCTGAATAACTATATCGGATTAGCCAACCACCCTGAAGTGCGTAAGGCTGATGCAGAAGCAGCTGCCCAATGGGGGATGGCCTATCCTATGGGCGCTCGCATGATGTCTGGTAATTCAGTACACCATATTGAACTGGAGCGTCAGCTGGCCAACTTTATAAAGGAAGAAGATGTGATGTTGCTCAATTATGGCTATCAGGGTGTGGTTTCTATTATTGATGCCCTGGTTGACCGCAAAGATGTGATAGTTTATGATGCTGAATCGCATGCATGTATCATTGATGGTGTTCGTCTACATATAGGTAAGCGCTTTGTATTCTCTAATAACAATATGGAGGCCCTTGAGAAGCAATTACAGCGCGCAACAAAACTTGCCAACGAAACAGGTGGCGGAATTTTGGTCATTACGGAGGGCGTTTTTGGGATGTCTGGCGCACAAGGAGATTTGAAGGGAATCGTTGAATTAAAGAAGAAGTACAATTTCAGGTTATTTGTGGATGATGCCCATGGCTTTGGTACTATGGGTGCTACTGGGGCAGGTACAGGCGAGGAGCAAGGTGTAATGGATCAAATTGATCTTTACTTCTCCACCTTTGCAAAATCTATGGCCAGCATAGGCGCTTTTGTGGGAGGAAATAAGAAAGTAATTACCTATTTGAGATACAGTATGCGTTCTCAGATTTATGCCAAAAGTTTGCCCATGCCGCTGGTCATTGGGGCCCTCAAAAGATTGGAGATTTTGCGTAAAGAAAAGGGACTTAGAGACAAATTATGGCAGATTGTACGGGCAATTCAGGGCGGATTAAGAGAAAGAGGCTTTACTTTAGGTAACACCCAATCACCTGTTACTCCGGTTCTTTTTAAGGGGGGGGTTGGCGAGGCTGCCAATATGGCTATGGACCTCAGGGAGAACTTCAATATTTTCTGCTCTGTAGTGATCTATCCTGTTGTGCCTAAGGATGTTATAATGTTCAGAATCATCCCTACTGCCTCCCATACTTTGGCTGATGTAGAGGAGACTTTGATCGCATTTTCAGCCTTAAAAGAGAAGCTGGATTCAGGCTTTTATAAGACCGAAGCCTTGGTGAATGTTACGAAAGCTGTTTAAAAAAATAGCCTTTTTAGTTGAATTTTCGCGTTTTTCTTTAAATTGCTATTATTATTGTTAACATTTTTAACGCTAAAACAACAAGCAATGCAAAAATTCAACGAACTCAAAGACCTTATTGCCTCATTAGAAGGTGATGTAGACAAGTTCTACAGCAAAGGAAATAGCGCTGCAGGAACCCGCATAAGAAAAGGTATGCAGGAACTTAAAAATCTGGCTCAAGTCATTAGGGTAGAGGTGCAGGGAATGAAGAATAAATGATAATTCCAGAGATTGAGTTCTCTTAAAATCTTGAAAGGGGATAGTGATTTACTATCCCTTTTTTAATGCTTTATGTGTGATAGATATTTTTTTACTCAGTCCTTTACTTGCAGGGACAAGTGGTAAGCGTACACCAGGCGAACAAATGTTCAACTCACTTAGTAACTGTTTTACTCCAGCAGGATTTCCCTCCTCGTACATGAATGGATTTATTGCCAATAACTTAAAAGCCTCAGCTGCAGCTTTTTTATAATTACCCGTCAACGTATGGTTTTTAATGCTTTTAAAAACTTCTGGATAGGCATTGGCTAGCACAGAAATAACGCCAACACCCCCTATACTGTACATGGCAAGTGTCAGTACATCATCTCCAGATAGCAACATAAAGTCTTTTGGCTTTGATTGGGCAATGAGCATGGCCTGCTCAATATTGCCTGAAGCTTCTTTTACGCCAATAATGTTTGAATGGGATGCTAGCCTCAGGCAAGTTTCAGCGCTGATGTTTGATGAAGTTCGCCCTGGAACATTATATAGAATAATAGGGAGGGGAGAAGCATCTGCCATGGCTTCATAGTGACGATAAATCCCTTCTTGGGAGGGTTTATTATAATATGGGCTAACCGAAAGTATAGCACTTACTCCCCTGAGATTGGTCTTACGAATTTCTTCAATCACAAGTGCAGTGTTATTTCCACCAATGCCATATACAATGGGTAATTTTTTCGAATTATTCTTTTTGACAAAGTCAAGCACAGCGGCTTTTTCTTCTTTGTTTAAAGTAGCCGATTCACCCGTTGTACCCATGACTACAAAGTAATCGACACCGCCTTTAGCTGTGTGTTCAAGGAGCTTTTTTAAACCTTTATAATCAATATTGCCCTTGTCGTTAAATGGTGTTACAAGCGCTACACCTGTACCAAACAATTCTTTCATACTATCTTAATTGATTAGTGTATTTGTACATATCGTCAATCAGGGAAACTGATCCATTATTATTTTTAATCATTAACTCGAAAAAATTGCTCAGCGATTCATCTGCATTACCCACCCTGAAACTTGCTTTACTTGCCGCAAGTATATAGTTCAGCATAAGGTTTGGTGTTTTATCTGGATTGTATAAAATATCGAAGGGTTGAGAGATAAAGTTGTCCACATCATGTGATTCAATTTTACCCCAAAAGTTCAACTCATTTTTACTAAAATAATCAAAAAGAAATTCATAGTTCTCTTTTTTGGGTGGCAAGAAACACAAGACCTTGGTTTCTTTGCCTTCGCTTTCCAGTTTTTTAACTAAGATTTTTATGTGCTCGTGCTTTTGCCTATCCTCAACCGTGAATAAAATTCCAACAGTTTTTACCTTTTTATAAGGCTTATTGGCGCGGCTGATTTTGTTTTTCTTAAGCTGCGACTTGATGCGTATTTTTAAAAAACTGTTTTTAAACATTTAGACTTCTTCTCCTTTTAATAGTCTTTCAAAATCATTTTCTGTTATGATACTTACCCCAAGCTTATCTGCCTTTTCTCTTTTGGCAGGACCCATATTTTCTCCGGCCACAAGATAATCAGTTTTGGATGAGACTGATGATAAAACTTTACCTCCATTTTGTTCTATAAGTGCTTTTAAATCATCTCTCTCGTAGTTGCTGAATACACCCGAAATAACAAATGATTTCTGTGCCAGTACATCACTGAGTTTTTCAGGTGCTTTAAAGTTTGATTTAAACTGAAGTCCAGCCTTTTTCATGCGGTTAACTTCTTCCTGATTATCTTTGTCAGCAAAAAATTCCAGTACACTTTGCGCTATTCGTTCTCCAATCTCGGGTACAGCTATCAAAGATTCATAATTGGCTGCCATTATATTTTCAATTGTACCAAAATGCCTGGCCAGTTTTTCGGCAACAGTTTTGCCTACATACCTGATACCCATAGCGAACAATACATTTTCAAAAGGTACTTTTTTAGAGGCCTCAATACCCTTTAAAAGATTGTTGCATGAAAGCTCTTTAAAACCTTCAAGTTGAAGTATGTCTTCCTTGCGAAGATGGTATAAATCTGCTGGCGATTGCACCAGGTCTTTTTCAAATAGTTGCTCGATGGTTTTTTCTCCCATCGACTCTATATCCATGGCTTTTCGTTGAATGAAATGTTGAATTCTGCCTTTTATTTGCGGGGGGCAAGCCTTTACATTTGGGCAGTAGTGCTGTGCTTCTCCCTCTCGTCTCACTAACTCTGAATGGCACTCAGGACAATGATCAATGTACTTAACTGCTTTTAATCCTTTTGTCCTCTTTGCTAAATCAACACCTGTAACTTTAGGAATAATTTCACCTCCCTTTTCAATAAAAACATAATCACCAATACGCAAATCTAGCCGGGCTATTTCATTGGCATTGTGCAGCGAAGCCCGCTTTACGGTAGTACCAGCTAAAACTACCGGTTGCAATTCTGCAACGGGTGTTATCGCTCCCGTACGACCTACCTGATATGTAATGTCTTTGAGCAGAGTTGATGCACTTTGCGATTTATACTTATAGGCTATCGCCCAGCGTGGACTTTTAGCAGTAAAACCTAATTCTCTTTGTTGGGATGTATTGTTTACTTTAATTACAACTCCATCTGTTTCGAGTGGTAATTCGTGTCTTTTAGTTTCCCACTTCTCAATGTACTTTAATACAGCCTGAATGTCTTTACATTCTCCATAAGTAGGCGAAACATGAAAACCCCATACTTCAAGACTTTTTATAGCCTCTGAATGAGTTTTAATTGACAGGTTTTCACCAAGTAACGAGTACATATAGCAATCTAATTTTCGCCTGGCTACTATTTTACTCTCTTGCATTTTTATAGTACCCGAAGTCGTATTCCTGGCATTAGCATATAGCTCTTCACCAATATCTTCTCGCTCTTTGTTCAGCTGTTCAAATATGTGCCGGGGCATGAAAATTTCACCACGTACTTCAAATGATGTCGGAATATTTTTTCCTTGAATACTTAATGGGACGGACCTGATGGTACGCACGTTAGGAGTTACGTCATCACCCTGAACACCATCGCCCCGTGTAACGGCCCTCACAAGAAATCCGTTTTCATAAGTTAGGCTAATGGCCACGCCATCAAATTTTAATTCACAAAAATAGGAGTAGGGTTGGCCGTCAAGCCCTTTGTTTACACGTTTATCAAAATCAATTAATTCCTGTTCAGAATATGTGTTGCCCAGCGAAAGCATGGGGTATTTATGGACAACTGTTGGGAAGTGCTTACTGGGTTCTCCGCCCACCCGAAGACTGGGTGAGTCTTGAGTTTTAAATTGTGGAAACGCTGTCTCCAACCGGATCAGTTCACTCATCAACTGATCAAATTCAAAATCAGAAATTTCGGTGCGGTCTTCCTGGTAATACAACCTGTTATGGTGGTTGATTTTCTTCCTTAATTCCTCAATTTTTTGTTTGGCACCTGCCGTTTCCATAGACCTTCTGAAAGTCTAAAATTAAACAAAATGTACTGGACACAAACGGAATATTAATTAGATCCTTCCGAATTTACACCTGTCTTTTTTGAAAATCTGTTGCCAAAGAAATCACCTTCCAGCCAATAAGGTCTATTTGGGTTTTGCGCCACCAGGTAACTGATAAGAAAATTAAGTTGTACATAAGTCTTACCCGCATTATAATCGAATATTCCGTCTGGTCCATCCTGGGGGCGATGATAGTATTCTGCACGCCATGCGCTTACCATTTCTTTTAAATCGATACCTGGTTTTGCTTTATTACCGTACTTGATATGCAATGCCGGAATCCCCCCGGTAACAAAACTGTATTGATCACTTCTGACAAATCTTACTTGCTCGGGCTCAGGATCGTCTTCTAAATCAATACCAAGATAATCGCAAGCTTTAGCAACTTCGGCTTTAAGACTTGAATGCTCTGAACCTAAAGCCACAGCCGAAAGTAATGGGGCAATAATGGTGGGCATGTCAGTATTGATTCCGGCAACAATATTCTCTTTAGGCACAGTCGGTCTTCGAACAAAATATGCCGAACCCAACAAGCCCATTTCTTCAGCTGTTACCATAACAATTAGAACCGATCGTTTTGGCTTTTCTTTGAGGTTACTGTATATCCTTGCAATTTCGAGCAGGCTGGCTACTCCTGAGGCATTATCATGTGCACCATTATTTATTGAATCACCTTTTACCGGACGACCTATACCGATGTGATCAAGGTGCGCAGAGTGTACAACATATTCTTTTTTTAATACTGGATCTGATCCTTGAATCAGACCAATGACATTTTCACTTTCTGTGATACTATAGGTGGTTGAATATTCTACTTTGATAGATTGATTAAGGGAAGCAGAGGCCGGCTTAGCATTTTCTAAATCGTATAAAATTTGACCAAGGTCTAAATTATTCTCTTTGAATAGTCTATTAAAAATGCTTGCGCTAATGGTTCCAAGTAATTGTATGGAGTTATCGTAATAAGCTCTGCTGTAAACAACTTTACCTTCTTCATCAGCAACCCCAATAATACTATTGCGATCAGTCATGCTTAAAGGCCGGGATAATAGCGTGCCCATAAGAACACCAACAGCACCATGTTTAAATGCTGCTTCTAAATGCGTATAACCATTCTGGCTATGGGCAGCTATTGTAGATGGAAAGCTACTTGGCTTTCCGCGGAGGATGACCACTACTTTACCTTTAACATCAATGCCTGCATAATCATCATAGCCAATTTCTGGAGCATGGATTCCATAGCCTGCAAAGACTAAGGGTGCTTCAAGTCTTACATTCGCTGACCCAAAGTTGGGATTAATTACAAAATCCTGTCCCCAGCTGAGTGTATCAATCTCCTCTGTACCATATTTCATTATAAATGTTGCATTGTCTTTATGGGTGCTGGCATTAAGTAAATTTACTTTTTGAAGATAAGTACCATCATTTCCACCCGGAGCTACTTTCAACTTCTTGAATTGCTCAACAACATAGTCGACAGCCATATCATATCCAGGAGTACCGGGTTTACGGCCAAGCAATTTATCATCAGCCAGATAATCTACATGGCTTTTGATATCCATGGGGTTAACCTTTTTTAGGTTATTCTCAACATCTTTGGCCAGCTTAAGGGTTTGGGCATTAAGCACCAGGGAAGGAGTATAAATTAAGATCACAATAAAGATTGTACGAAGCATAGCAGCAGTAAATTTAGTATGACAGGTTTGCAGCATTTTTTTGAAAAGTATCATTAAGATCTGGCAGTCCAAAAAACTATTTTATCAACGGCCGATGATGAATGATAAGCTTCCGTTTAGGTAACCATTGCTTCCAAGGGCAAGTTCTTCGCCCGGCAAGGCTACAGGAATATTATAGATATAAGCAAGAAAAAGGTTGGCCCGACCCTTTCGTAATGAGACGGGAAAATTAAGTGACCAATTCATTAAACCGAAAACGTTTTTCTCTTGAACAGTGTATAAGGGTAAATTTCTGTCGCGCAGGTTGGGATAAAACTGTACAAGGCTAATTACCTGATTTCCTAGAAGTACATTAAAGCCTGGTATTATCCTTATTTTGTCAAGGCCCCAAATCTTATCAAATTCAATTACAGCATTGGCACCTGAAAAAATACGGTGAGCATTGAAATCGCCAAAATAATAGGTGTAATCAGTATTGAAGCCAAAATAACCCTTCTCAAAATAAACAGATGCTGATGCATTGTATTTGGGAGGAACGAAAAACTCATCTTCGTTTGGAGCAAAAAAATATCGATCAATATTTACGAGGTAGGTAATATTTTTACCGATGAGGTTCATGTAGCCCAAAGAAGCCCGGGTAAGATAATAGGCTGGCTCATATGATTTACTCCAGTAACCAATGACATCGGCAAACAGGCCCGTTTTATGATAATAACTAATTCCTTGCGAGAGTCCGAATTGGTCTGTTCCCAAAAGTCGGCCAGAAGAAACAATGTTGCTGGTATATCCTGTTCTTACAATTGCATAAGACTTGGGTTCATTTTCTAATAGGAGCAGGCTATCCAGTAAATCAAATAAGGCAAGGGTATCCAACTCGGCCAATATCCTGTTGATCTCAATATCGAGTGAATCTACTTTTGCCTGTGCTGTTGATTTTTGGGAGAAAAGCAGGAAGGGCAAAAGAAGTAAGGAGAATAGTATTCTTCTCGCTTTCTTCATTAATTATTATTGTTAGGTCTTGGTCTGCGCTCCTGTATTTTTTCTCTCTGTATATCTCTTCGGTTATCGAGTTGTTGTCTTTGCTCTAACCTACGTAGTAACATCAGCCTGAAATCTTCTTCAGCCTGACGAAGGTTTAGCAATTGCTGGGAATTAATTACGCGCAATAATCTATCTGAGTAGTTTCTTTCTATCTCAACGCCCCTCTCTTTAAGTTGAGTACCGAATTCAATTACTTTTCTTTTATCTTCTTCGGTAGCCTCCGGACCAAGACGTTTAACTGCATCTCTGTACTCTTCTTGCAAACCCTTACGCCTTTCGGTATACTCTCTGTACAATGGCCAGAATTTTTCAGCTTGCTCAGGACTTAACTTAAGTTGTTCGTTGATGTAAGAAATTCTAGCTCTTTCAATTCGGTCTATATTGCTAATGTCTTGTGCAGAACTATTAAGTACAAGCATAAACATCCATGCGCACATCAAAATTATTTTTAGTGCCAATAACATTTTGTAAAATATCTTATTCATTGTCATAATGTTTTAATTCAATTGAAACTCAAATTGCAACTCATCCAGGTACTCCTCAATCTGTGCCTCATCAATTGCTTCCAGTACATCAAACTCATCATCTTCAATTATGCTACCCCAAAGTTCTGCATTATCCTCAGCTAGAAAATCATCAAAAATAAAATTACTTTGTTCAAGGTAAATAATAAGATCGGTGCTGGGAATTTCAGCAAGCCATGCCTCCCCGTTGGGAATATCATTAACGGCATATCGACTTAATACAACGGCAATGCTGATAATCAGTAGAAATGCGAAGGCATATTTAAACAGGGGTTGTGCATAAAATATGGTTCTTGCAACAGGCTTTTCGGATTCTAGCCGCTTTTGCATGCGCATAGGGAATGACTCAAAATATCCCTCTGGGGCATCAAATAAGTCTTTTTTCGGTATGTCTTCTAGTTTTTTCATTGTATCAATCATGTATTAGACTATTCATCACTTTAAAGGTTTAATCACTGATTATCGTCTCTTCAATCTTTTTAACGGCCAGGTGGTAGCTGGCTTTTAGGGCGCCAACACTGGTTTGGGTAATATCTGCCATTTCTTCGTAAGAAAGATCTTCATAATACCTCATATTGAAAACCAATCTTTGTTTGTCGGGAAGCTTTAAAATTGATTTTTGGAGTTTAAGCTGAATTTCATCCCCACTGATTTGTGGGCTAGAATCGAACTTAACAGATAACTCTTTTCCCAAATCGTGGATAGGTAGAAAGAAGCGCTTCCTCTTATTTGCCAGAAAGCTCAGGCATTCATTGCTTGCTATGCGATACAACCAGGTATAGAGGCTTGAGTCTTCACGAAACTTATCAATATTACGATAGACTTTAATGAAAATTTCTTGTAAAAGGTCATCGGAGTCGTCATGGTCAATGACCATTTTTCGCACCAATGCGTATAGGCGTTTTTGATATTCACGCACCAGCAGATTAAAGCCATAATTGCGTGTATCAGGGTTTTTTAGCTTGGCTACTAAATCCTTTTCTTCCAAACCTGGTGAGGGTTATTTGTAGTTATTTAGACTTCCTTGAAAGTCAAAAGTTTAATGGAAGTTAGGAAATATTTTGAAAGGATTTTTCAAAGAGGCTTAAAGCTCTTTGATGTAATCGATCAATCCAAAGCTTTTTCCTTTTGGTCTTACCAGTAAAATTGGAAGGGCAGAAGTGGAGCTAACTAACTTCTCTGCAAGATTGCCTAGAAAAAATGAAGCGGTTGAAGTTTTGCCTTTAGCACCCACAACAATGCCATCAACTTTTAACCTTTTAGCGTAGGTGTGTATGGTTTTAAGCAAATCGTCTTCCTTGTTCAGCGCATAAAACATTCGTGGTTTAATTCCGGATGTGTCAGTAGATTTTAAGAATTTCTTGTAACTATCTTCGGCATTTTTGTGCATCACCTCAGCAAACTCCTTGTAAGACTTACCTGAATAGTGATAACCAACCGGGACGCTGTAGATATGCAGGCAATCAACTTCTACAGTATGTTTATAATTTTTAGCCATTTGACATACACGCTCAAGGGCAAGTTTTGAATACTCAGAAAAGTCAATTGGTACCAGGATTCTGTTAACTTTTGGTTGGGTATCTTCTGGAGCGATTAATAACAAACAATTACATCTTCTTGCGAGACGTTGTGTGGTTACTCCATTGCTATGGGATTTTGATTTATGACCAATCAGTAATAGATCTATGTTCTCTTTATCAATAGTTTCAAGAATTACCTTGGTTGCTGACCCAGATTTTACAATAACATCGAACTTAGCTTCCCGTTGGAGGCTATGGTTCTTCATGATACGTTCTGTCAGTTCCTTTTTCCTTATTTCAAGTGCATTGGAAATAAGTCCAGGAAACTCATTCATCACTTCATCGGGTACGTGCATGTCTCTCACGATATTAACAAAAACTACTCGTTCGGCAGTTGAAGTATTAACGATGAAGGAAACATAACGCAGCACGGTGAAATCCATGTCTGTCATGTCTAAGCCTACAAGTATGTTCTTAACCTGATCCATTTAATGAAAAATACGCTGCAAATTTAAATCAATTACATGGAATTTTATTCTGTGCCACCAAAAATATAATCAATTTTCAATATTTTATTTTGTATCCCATTCAGCAATATGGTCTGCCAAGGTTTCAAATCGTTCTTTGGAAAGTGCAGGGAAATTGGCAAAACGTAATTGGCTGGCTTTTCTTAGTCCGTAACCTTGGCCGGCAATAAATCCTTTACGCGCAAGAAGATCATAAAGTTCATTGGTGTAGGCATCCGTTTGTGCCACTATAACGGTTTTGGAGCGGTGCGGATGATGTTTAACTCCGGCACTAATCTTCTTTAGCCTATCGAACAAGCCATACATTACAGCCGATTTGTATTCTGTTTCTTTTCTGATGGTTTTAATTCCTCTTCGTAGCATGTCTTCAACAACTCTAGCTAATAAATAGATTCCCAGCACATTAGGTGTTTCTGGTGTTTGATGCTTTTCATAGTACTTATGTAAAGTAGGCAGACTATGATAACTACCGATGTTTAATCCTTTTGCTTTTAGTTGATTGGCTTTTTGCAAGCATCTGCCATTTGCTATCCATACCCCTAAACCTGCTGGTAATCCAAAACCCTTTTGAACAGAGAAGTACACAGTATCTACCGTTCGGTAATCAAAATCAACATAGGGAACAGATGAAACAGCATCTACAGCTATAATGGCTTCATGATGTGTATCGCGCAAATGTCGGATCAATTCGGTTTCGAAAGCCACTCCGGTACTGGTTTCGTTGTGTGTAATGGCAATAAGCTCTGTATGCTCATCAAATTGTAAATCTTCTTTGCTGAAACCTAAGCCTGCTGCTTTACCAATTTTGGTGCTGTTTTTACCCAGTTCATTGGCGATCTCGAAGAATCGTTGTGAAAAATCTCCACAAACCAAGTGGGTAGAAGTATGCTCCACTAAATTTTGAATGATACGCTCCCAAATCTCTGTGGCTGAGCCAGTAAAGTATATACCAAAGTCATCGGGGATACCAAGCAATTCCCTTAATCCATCAGTGCATGATTGATGTATGGCAATGAATTCTTTGCTTCGGTGCGAAATGGATGTTACACCATCTTTAAGCGCTTTGCGCAGATGATCTTCAACTGTGAAATACAGTTGCGAAGGACCAGGGTTGAAAGTTAATTTTGTTTTTATCATTATTTCAAGCCACTAATATATTCTTATATCAGATAATTGTAAATTGCTAACGAAAACCCGCTCGGGCCTGGGACAAGTTCCTGAACCTAACAATAATACAATACCGAGTGAAGCCCGTTTTCAAAATCAGGCCTCAACTCCGTTCTGATTACTATCGGTACGGGGCCTCATTCTCCGGAATAGGATAACAGTGGAAGATTGCGAATCATTAGGGCAGCTCAAACCTTGTCTTTCTGGGGTTCAGTTAACTTCCTACCAGGCTCGAAGGGTTTTTCTTTTTATTCAATACAATACCCTGAATCTGATAGTATGCTGAATGCTGCGTAAAGCTTTACTCAGCTCCCGGTCATATTCCTTGTTGATATCAGTAATTACATAACCAATTTGTTCATTGGTCTTCAGGTATTGTCCTAAAATGTTGATGCCATGATCGGCTAATACCTGATTGATTTGTGCAAGTATGCCGGGTACATTTTCGTGAATGTGTATGAGGCGATGGGCATTTTCAAAGGCTGGCAAAACCAGGTTAGGGAAGTTCACTGAATTGGATGTACTTCCGGAGTTGATGTAGTCAATAATTTTTCCTGGAACAAAAGCCCCGATGTTTTCCTGTGCTTCTGAGGTGCTACCTCCGATATGTGGCGTTAAAATAGTATTGTGTAAACCGCGAAGCTCAGAACTAAATTCTTCCTCATTGCTGATGGGTTCGTAAGGAAATACATCAATTGCGCAGCCACCAATTTTTCCATTCCCTATGTTTTCTTTTAAGGCTTTAATGTCAACAATATGCCCCCTGCTCAGGTTAAGAAAAATCACACCTTTCTTCATCCAACTGAATTCGCGCTCGCCAATCAGATTTGTGTTGCTGCTGCGACCATCAACGTGCAAGGAAACAATATCAGCCAATGACAATAGTTCATGCAAACTTTTGCACCGGGTAGCATTACCTAAAGCAAGTTTCTCCTGTATGTCGTAATAATATACATCAAGTCCTATGGATTCTGCCAAAACAGAAAGCTGCGAGCCAATATTTCCGTAACCTACAATGCCTAATTTTTTTCCACGTACTTCATAACTACCACTTGCCGATTTATCCCATTTCCCTTCATGCATCTTTACAA
>CAZVFM010000031.1:0-19415 GCA_964626095.1 uncultured Roseivirgaceae bacterium
AGAAATGGAGAATGTCGATAAACCGAGCGGCAGAAGCGATGACAATTTTTGCGGTAATTTGCGCAGCTACTTTCCCACTTGTTCACATGGGCAGATTGTGGTTAGGATTTTATTGGACACTTCCCCTGCCAAACACATTTGGTTCTTTATGGATGAACTTTAACTCACCACTGCTCTGGGACGTATTTGCGATCAGTACATATTTTACTGTTTCATTGGTATTCTGGTATATTGGTTTAATTCCTGATTTTGCTACTATTAGAGACAGGGCAGTAGTTCAGGGAAATAAAATCAGATCAGCAGTTTATAATGCACTTAGCTTTGGTTGGGAAGGTGGCGCGAAAACATGGATGCGTTATGAATCGGTTGCACTTATCCTTGCCGGTCTTTCTACGCCTCTTGTACTTTCGGTTCACACCATTGTATCCTTTGACTTTGCTACTTCGGTTATACCGGGCTGGCATACTACGATCTTCCCACCTTACTTTGTTGCGGGTGCGATTTTCTCTGGCTTTGCCATGGTGTTAACGCTGTTGTTGGTAACACGCGCTATGTTCAAGTTGGAAGACTATATTACTATTCAACACATAGAGCTGATGAACATCATTATCATCATCACCGGCTCTATTGTAGGTATTGCATATATAACTGAATTATTCATCGCATGGTATTCAGGGGTTGAGTATGAACAATATGCGTTCTTTAACCGGGTGCAAGGTCCTTATGCATGGGCCTACTGGTCAATGATGACATGCAATGTGATTTCCCCTCAGTTATTCTGGATCAAGAAAATAAGGACAAGTATTGTTGCGACATTCGTGCTTTCTATTGTTGTGAATATAGGAATGTGGTTTGAGCGATTTGTAATTATTGTTACATCCTTACACCGTGATTACCTACCCTCAAGTTGGGCAATGTTTTCTCCAACTATGTATGATATAGGTGAGTACCTGTTTACGTTTGGATTTTTCTTTTCAGCATTCTTGTTGTTCGCCAAGTTTTTCCCAATGATTAACATGGCTGAAGTTAAGAGTATTATTAAAGGTTCATCAGAAAAGAAGGTTTAAGATGGATAAGAATAAAAATTTTGTAGTAGGTATTTTTGATGATGAAGATGTGGTGTTAAAAGCCGCTTCATCAATCCGTAAATCAGGACTGAAAATCCATGAGGTGTATACGCCATTCCCTGTGCATGGATTAGACGAAGCACTTGGTTATAAACGCACCCGCTTGCCAATTGCTGCATTCCTTTTCGGAATGACAGGCACTGCGCTTGCACTTACCATGCAAATCTGGATGATGGGTTTCGACTGGCCAATGATTATTGGTGGTAAAAATTTCGTTTCGCTTCCTCCGTTTATTCCTGTAACTTTTGAATTAACTGTATTACTCTCTGCACTGGGTATGGTAGCAACATTCATGATAGTGAGTGATATGAAGCCGTACAAAAAGCCCAGGGTTTTTGATATTCGTAGTACAGATAACATGCACGTTATGGCGGTTGATCTGGCTGATAACACCAAGAGTAAAGAAGAAATAAGTACCCTGCTAAAAAGCAGCGGAGCTATTGAAGTAAATGAAAAGAATTTTGATTAACGCAAATTCTGATATGCGCAATATTAAAAATATATTAGCCTGTTCTGTTGTCGGACTATTGCTGATTGGCTGCAGAGCCGATGGAGATAATCCTGGTTTGGAATTCGCTCCTAACATGTACCATTCGGTAGCTCATGAACCGCTCACACAAATCGATGATGAGCAGGCAGGTAAATGGGTAAATGCTTTGGATGAAGATAGGGGAGAGTACTACAACTCCAATCCCTTAAATCCTTATAAGATGACCATGCGTTTACCTCCTGCAAATACGGTGAAGAGAAATCCACAAGGATGGCTGCCTTACAGGGTGCCAAAGGATAGTCTGACCATTGCAGAGGGGGTAGAAAGTCCATTGGAAGAGAGTACTGCAGTATTGACAAGGGGAAAAGTGTTGTACGAATATTATTGTCAACATTGCCATGGTGCAAAAGGAGAAGGCGATGGTAAAGTTGCAGAGGTTTATCCGGGAATTGCGAACCTGAAAGGTGATGCTTATACAAATATTTCAAAAGGACATATATTTCATGTGATTACACATGGAAAAGGTTTAATGGGTGCACATGGTTCTCAAATCAATCCTGAAGACCGCTGGAAGATTTCCCATTATGTAAAGAACTTACAAAGTAAATAAGAAACAAAGATCCGCTAAATACATGGCAGCTGAAGAAAGATACGAATTCAAAACCGGGACACGCAATAAGATACTTATCGTTGGAGCAATAGGTGCTGTATTGCTTGCGCTTGGTTTATTATTCTCGGGTGGTTCCGCTCATGATGCTCACGAAAGTCACTCCATGACGGAAGTAGCAAACAACATGGTGGCAAGTACTGATCCAAATGTAATTCTTACCGCAGAAGGTGGAGATGAACATCATGGTAGTTCAACGGTTGTTAAAAGGTTGTTCACCACGCTTTGGATGAATAATATATTTTTTATAGGATTGGGAATTATTGGACTTTTCTTTGTTGCTATTCAGTATGCGGCACAGGCGGGTTGGTCTGCAGGTTTTAAGCGTATACCATTGGCGATGGGTAGTTGGATATTACCGGCTGCCATACTTACAATTGTGCTTTGGTTTGTTGTGAAGGGTGATGTCTTTCATTGGACTCATCATGAATTATATGAGCAGGGTGGGGCAGGTTATGATAAAATTATTGATAACAAGGCACCATACTTTTTTTGGCCGTTGGAGTCAGGAACATTCCCCTTGTTTTTCTTTTTGAGAATGGTGATTTTCTTTGGCCTGTGGTACATGTTTTTTATGTGGATCAGGAAAGAAATGCTTGCAGAAGATATAGACGGCAGCACCAAGCATTGGTACAAAGCGCGTGTTTTATCTACAGTATTTCTTATCATTTTTGGTGTAAGTTCTTCTATTGTTGCCTGGGACTGGGTGATGAGTATTGATACACACTGGTTCAGCACTATGTTTGGCTGGTACATGTTTGCCAGCTGGTGGGTAACTGGTTTGGCCGTGATCACATTGATCGTAGTTTCATTAAAAGAAGCAGGTTATCTTAAAGTTGTGAACAGTAATCACTTGCATGATTTGGGTAAATTCATCTTTGCCTTCAGTGTTTTCTGGACATATATATGGTTCAGCCAGTTTATGCTGATCTATTATGCAAACATTCCCGAAGAGACTATCTATTTCGTTGAACGTTTATCTACCGCGCCATATAGCTGGATATTTTTTGTAAACATCCTGTTAAACTTCTTGTTGCCATTCTTGTTACTAATGACAAGAGATGCCAAGCGTCACATTACATTGTTGCAACTGGTTTGCCCAATAGTAATTGTTGGACATTGGTTTGATTTCTTTAACATGGTAACGCCCGGAGTTATGCAGTACGATGGAGGAGTAGGATTTATAGAAATAGGTACCGCTTTAATATTCTTGTCAGCATTTTTAATGGTTGTATTAAGCAGCCTTTCTAAAATGCCATTGATAGGTAAAAATCACCCAATGTTGGAAGAGAGTTTACATCATAATATTTAATTTGAAAAAATAGCGATATGCTTAACCTGATTGTTATAATAAGTTTAATCCTGGTGCTGGCCATCCTGTTTTTTATCTTCAGGATAAGTAATCTGGTAAGCATTGTAAAGGGCAAAATAGAGGATGGCAAACCTGACAGCAATAATAAGCTGAACGCCAATTTAATGATGTTGTTTCTTGTATTGGGTCTTGCTGCTTTTTTTTGGTATTCAGTAAAAACTTTTGATGATTATAATTTACCCTTGGCATCGGAACACGGTGCAGTTACCGATATGTTGTTTTGGGTAACTATGGCTGTAACTATTATTGTTTTTGTGGTAGTGAATTTTGTACTCTTTTATTTTGCTTATATATATCAATATAAAGAGGGTAATAAAGCCACGTTTTTTGCCGATAATACTAAACTTGAACTTGTCTGGACAGTTGTACCGGCAATTGTGCTTACTGCATTAATTTTCACTGGACTTAACGCTTGGAATGATATTACAGGAGAAGCTTCAGAAGATGCAGAGGTTATTGAGGTTGTGGCTCAACAATTCGCCTGGACTATCAGGTATCCTGGTGTTAAAGACAACACCTTAGGTAATTATCACTATCAGTTAATTGGCCCGGTAAATGAATTTGGTTTAAACCTTGAAGATCCTAATACTTACGATGACTTTAAGTCACTTGAACTTCACTTGCCAAAAGGAAAAGAAGTACTCTTGAAAATCAGGGCTAAAGATGTATTACATAGTGTATTCCTTCCGCACTTCAGGGTAAAGATGGATGCTGTTCCAGGCATGCCCACTCATTTTAAATTTATTCCTACCAAAACTACTGCTGAGATGAGGCTGGAAACGGGCAATCCTGATTTTAATTATGAATTGGCTTGCACAGAAATATGTGGCTATGGGCATTTCTCTATGAGAATGCTGGTGGTGGTACATGAGCCCAAAGAATTTGAAGAATGGAAAGCGCAGCAGGAACCTTGGTTAAAACAAAACCCCGAGTTCCTCGAAATGGTACCTGCAAATCTTCGTGAAATGGCGATGATCAAAGCAGGTTTTGATCCTGATCAGGTTTCAGCATCAGCACAAATAGGAGACTCGAATTTAGTTACTACAAAATAAGATTTAAATATTCAGCATGGCAACTGTTGATCTGCATACACAACACGAAACACATCACGATGATCACGGTCACGAGCATCATCATGAAGGAAATTTCTGGACCAATTATGTTTTTAGTGAAGACCATAAGGTAATTGCAAAGCAATTCCTTATTACAGGTATGTTTTGGGCTTTACTTGGCGGTATTCTTTCAGTAATCTTCAGAATTCAACTTGGTTTTCCTGACGCAGACCTTGAGTGGATGCGACCTTTCATGGGTGAGTGGATTACCCCGCAAGGAAAGTTAGATCCTAATTTCTACCTGGCGTTGGTAACCATGCATGGTACCATAATGGTGTTCTTCGTTCTTACAGCCGGATTAAGTGGTACTTTCAGTAACTTTCTTATTCCTTTGCAGATTGGCGCCAGAGACATGGCATCAGGATTTATGAACATGCTCTCTTATTGGTTCTTTTTCGTATCCGGTGTGATCATGTTTGTTTCACTTTTTTTGAAGACGGGTCCTGCTGGTGGTGGTTGGGTGGTTTATCCTCCGTTAAGTGCCTTGCCGCAAGCTGCTCCGGGTTCCGGAGACGGTATGACGCTTTGGTTAGTTGCTATGGCCCTTTTTATTGTGTCAACGTTATTAGGTGGTATCAATTACATCACCACAATTATTAATATGCGTACAAAAGGTATGTCTTTCACCAGACTACCATTAACCATTTGGGCATTTTTCTTTACAGCAATTATAGGTTTGCTTTCTTTTCCGGTATTATTTGCAGCCGCCTTATTATTGATCTTTGATAGAAGTTTTGGTACAAGTTTTTACCTATCAGATATTTATATTAATGGTGAGGCTTTACCAAACCAGGGCGGTAGTCCGATTTTATTCCAGCATTTATTTTGGTTCCTGGGACATCCCGAAGTTTACATTGTACTGTTACCAGCATTGGGAATTACTTCAGAAATAATTTCTACTAATTCGCGTAAACCCATCTTTGGTTACAAGGCCATGGTTGGATCAATGCTGTTTATTGCAATACTTTCATTTGTCGTATGGGCCCATCATATGTTTGTAACAGGTATGAATCCTTTTCTTGGTTCAGTTTTCATGCTGCTTACACTCATCATTGCGGTGCCTTCTGCTGTGAAAGTGTTTAATTATGTAACCACGCTTTGGAGAGGTAACATCTTATTTACACCAGGTATGCTATTTTCAATAGGCTTGGTGTCTTTCTTTCTCACTGGAGGTATTACAGGAATTTTTCTTGGCAATGCAGCAATAGATATACAACTTCACGATACCTATTTTGTGGTTGCTCATTTCCACCTTGTAATGGGTAGTGCTTCTTTCTTTGGAATGATGGCTGGTATTTATCACTGGTTTCCTAAAATGTTTGGAAGAATGATGGATGAGAAACTGGGTTATATACATTTTTGGATAACCTTTATCGGTGTATACCTGGTGTTTTTCCCCATGCACTATATTGGAATTGCCGGGTTCCCAAGAAGATACTATTCATTCACTAACTTTGAGACCTTTAACACATTTACAGATCTTAACCAATTAGTGAGTGTGGCTGCGATCATTACGCTTGCAGCTCAGTTTATTTTTATTTTTAATTTCTTCTACAGCATATATCGAGGCAGAAAAGCAAGTGCCAATCCTTGGAAATCAAATACCATTGAGTGGACGACTCCGATCAATCCAGGACATGGCAACTGGCCAGGAGAAATCCCTTCTGTATACAGGTGGCCTTATGATTACAGCAAGCCAGGTGCAAAAGAAGACTACATTCCGCAGCATATACCTTACTCTGAAACGCCAGAGTCGAATTTGCCACACGAGAATGAGCTAATTAAACTTGAAGCAGAAAACGATAAGGCTATTGTAGTTGATGATAAACACTAAGGGTAGGGGCTTTTATCGGTTAAGCTTTACTACTTTAATTGCTGTTTTTGTTTTAATTCTTGCAGGTGGTGTTGTTCGAAGTACAGGTTCTGGTATGGGTTGTCCTGATTGGCCTAAGTGTTTCGGACAATGGATACCCCCGACAAGTGTTGGTCAATTGCCTGAAAACTACAAAGAAGTTTATGCAGATTTCAGACACAAAAAGAATATAAAATTTGTACGCTATCTCAGAATAGTCGGAATGGATAAAACAGCTGACAATATTCTTACAGATGAAACGATTCTAGAAGAGGCCGATTTCAATGCGGTTAAAACATGGACGGAATACATCAACCGATTGATAGGTGTTATCGTTGGATTTCTTATTTTACTGATGGCCTTCTTTTCTCTTCCGTTCCGAAAAAATTATAGCCGCATAACATATGTGTCTTTAATTACTTTATTGGCTGTTATTTTTCAAGGTTGGATTGGATCTATTGTAGTTTCAACCAATTTACTTCCATGGTTAATTACCATTCACATGGTGCTGGCACTTGTCATCGTTTTACTGTTGGTTTATTTATACAATGCATCTAAGAATTATGTAGACGGGGTTGGTAACAATAATTCGCTAAGTAGTAATACTATTATTTATTTATTGGCTGCCGGTATGTTTGTTCTTTTGATTCAGATTGTACTTGGAACACAAGTTAGAGAGGAAGTAGATATTATTTCCGCAAGTATGGGGGAAGCGCAACGTTCGTTTTGGGTAGATAATCTTGGAATTTATTTTCTTATCCATCGAAGTTTTTCATGGTTGGTGTTGATAATCAGCGGGTTAATTGTTTGGAAACTGTATCGGATACGCATTGAGAAGCAATTAGCCTTTTCATTTTTAATGGTTATTTTAGGTTTGTTTATAGGAGGTGTAGTTATGGCTTATTTTGGAATTCCTGCCTATTTACAACCTGTGCATTTGTTGCTGGCTGCTTTGGCCTTCGGATTACAATTTTTGTTATTACTGAGATTAAATAAATCATTGCGGAGCGAGGTGAGATAATTTATATGATTACATCAGAAAAACATATCAGTACAAATAGGATTTTAGCCATTAAGGCAAAAGCCTTTATTGAACTGCTTAAGCCAAGACTTTCTTTTTTAGTTGCCTTTTCATGTGCATTTGGATATTTATTGGGAAGTAAGTCAGATTTAGTTTGGTTTAATTTGACAATGATTTTCTTGGGAGGGTTTTTACTTTCAGGGGCTGCTGTAATTGTTAACCAGATAATTGAGCGCGATCTGGATAAATTAATGAATCGCACACTATCCAGGCCTTTACCAACGGGAAGGCTTAGTGTAAATGAGGCGATTGTATTTTGTGCAATTACTTTCTTTTTAAGCATTTACCTTCTCGCTGTATATACCAATCTGCTAACAGTAATACTGTCTATTGTTTCGTTTTTGCTTTACAGCTTTGTATATACACCATTAAAAAGGATAGGACCAGTTGCGGTTTTTGTTGGGGCCATTCCTGGAGCCTTACCACCACTGTTGGGATGGGTTGCAGCTACAGGTATTATTGGGCATGAAGCCTTAATCCTTTTCGGAATTCAGTTCATTTGGCAGTTTCCACATTTTTGGGCCATAGCTTGGGTAGCCGATGAGGACTATAAAAAGGCGGGATTTAAACTGCTGCCTTCAGGTGGTAAGAAAGATATCAATACAGCTATTCAAATCATGATATACACCATGTTCCTTATTCCATTGGGCTTATTACCTATGAAGTTTGGTATTACGGGTATTGATTCAGCCATTGTCGCCACTATTTGTGGTGTATTGTTTTTCGCACAAACTTTTTCATTAATGAAAACTGGTAGCAGGCAATCTGCTTTAAGAATAATGTTCGGTTCGTTTCTCTATTTGCCTATAGTGCAGATAGCTTATTTGTTGGATAAAATAAACTAGAAATTGACTTGACTGTTAATGGTGATGGAGGATATGAAATTATGACTGGTGATTTAAAATTGGTTGAGGAGGCAAGAAAGCCCCTATCTATGAACCCTAAAAAATTTGCACTCTGGCTTTTTATTGTCAGTGTGGTAATGATTTTTGCTGCCCTTACCAGTGCCTACATAGTACGACAGGCTGAAGGCGATTGGCTTTTATTTGAACTGCCGAACTTATTTTGGTACACATCCGGAATAATAATCCTCAGTAGCGCTACTATGCACTGGGCTTTGATATCAGCTAGAAAAGATAATCTGGAATCGGTAAATATTGCCGTGGGATTAACGTCTGTTTTGGGCATACTATTCCTGGTTGGACAGTTCTATGGCTGGTCAGACCTGGTTAAAAATAGTGTCTATTTTGTAGGCAATCCCTCAGGCTCTTTTGTGTATGTTATTACGGGTTTACATGGGCTACACCTGGTGAGTGGGGTAATTTTCCTACTCATTGTATTGGGCTCAACTTTAAGATATAAAGTACACTCAAAAAACCTCTCTTTGATAGAAATGTGTGCCACATATTGGCATTTTTTGGGAGGACTTTGGCTATATTTGTTCATCTTCTTATTATTGAATCGTTAACCTAAACGGATATGTCACAAGCAGCTGCTGCAACAGTAAACGCAACAAACAGAAGCATTTGGGATGGAGGTCAGTCACCTCTTAAAGCCAGCTATGGAAAACTAATGATGTGGTTCTTCCTGCTATCTGATGCATTTACCTTTTCTGCATTATTGATTACTTATGGTTTGATCAGATCAGCTCACGCTGCGTATGATGGAGCAGTAAGCGATTTTGTTTTTTCTCAAGAATATTGGCCAATACCTGAAATGGTATTTGAGGCTGTTCCTTTTCTTCATGGTGTGCACTTACCACTTGTTTTTGTAGGTATCATGACCTTCATTCTCATCATGAGTAGTGTTACCATGGTATTGGCTGTTGAAGCCGGTCACCGCATGGACAGAAAAGATGTTGAGAAGTGGATGCTTTGGACAATTATCGGAGGCTTGACTTTCCTTGGATGTCAGGCCTGGGAGTGGGCACACTTCATTCATGGAACCGATACAGCTACTATCATGAGTACCGTAGAAAACGGTAAAATTGTTTCCAAGGAGGTGTTGGGGGCAGGTCTTACCATTAATCAATACGGCCCACCTGATTTTGCTGCTTTCTTTTTCTTTATTACAGGTTTTCACGGCTTCCACGTTTTCAGTGGCGTATTGTTGAATTTCCTTATATACTACAATACTATTACCGGAGTTTATGAGCGTAGAGGTCACTATGAGATGGTGGAAAAAGTTGGCTTGTACTGGCACTTTGTAGATCTGGTTTGGGTTTTCGTATTTACATTTTTTTACCTGGTTTGATTTTATAAGCAATAAATAATATGGCACATACAGAAGAGAACATAAGTAGCATCACAGTACTTCCACCTGACAAAGCAAAAATCAAAAAGCTTTGGACTGTGGCTGGTATTTTAGGTTTGGTAACACTATTGGAATTTGCAGTAGCTTTTCTTGTTCCACATGAATACAAAGACCTAAGGGTTTGGACTTTTATTTTAATGACCATCGTTAAAGCTGCTTACATTGTTGGTGAGTTTATGCACCTAAAGTATGAAGCAAAGTTTTTGATGTGGTCTATATTAATTCCTATGATTTTTGTGATATGGATGCTTGTCGCTTTTGTTTATGAAGGCGGTGCTATATTCGATGTTAGATATTAGTATACCACTTGAAATATTCATAGGGCTAAAGTTTATAACTTTAGCCCTTTTATTTTATAGTGATGTTATTTTGATCCTTCATTTAAACTGGTTTTTATTAACGAACCAAAAATGCAATTCTTTGTTTTAAAAATGACTTGAAAGCTTCAGTAAAGACTATATTAATGATATTTGTTCTCGGTTCTCCGCTAGCCGTTGTGATCTTTTTAAAATATTTTGGAGTAAATCAATTTGAACTCCCCATATTTCATAAAAATGGTCCCGAGTGGGAGAGGGAGTGGTGTGATTATAATGATGGACAGCATTTTGTTAATTTTCCATTAGAAATGAATGAGTTAATGCAACCGGGTAAAAGCGCGATACTCGTTGGAAATTATTTTGAAGAGTATAAATCCTTGACTAATACGCTCAATCGAATTCCAAATACTTTTGACAAAGCTATACTTGATTTTTTTCTCATCATTTCTGAAACACAAATTGTGGATGATCTTTCAGCGGATATAATTAGAGTTAGTTTATCACAAAATACATCGCGCGCATTCAATGATTGCCAACTTATATTGGCCAATCGGTACCAATTTGTTTTGATTGATACGCAAAACCGGATCAGGGGGTATTATGATTTATCAGACGAAGAAGAAATGGAAAGATTAATTGTTGAAGTAAAGGTGATGTTGTATGATGGGCAACCAAAGAATTAATTTGGAGCAAAAATACAGGAAGCTGATAATTGCAATGTCAGTAATTATTCCTTTGGCAGTTGCTGTTTTGTTTACTGTTACAATAGATGGATATGATTTTAGCTTCCTTCCGCCAATTTATGCCAGTATAAACGGACTAACAGCCGTTTTGCTTGTATTCGCAGTTATTGCCATTAAAAACGGAAAACGAAAGCTTCATGAAAATTTAATTAAAGCATGTCTTGCACTATCTGTTGCATTTTTATTGATGTACGTATTATATCATATGACTTCTGAACCTACAACCTATGGTGCAGTAGGAAATATCCGATTTATTTATTTCTTTATTCTTATCAGCCATATTTTGCTTTCAATCATCATTATCCCCTTTGTGCTCTTTACTTATGTGAGGGGGATTTCGGGTAGTTTTGATCGCCACAAAGCGCTTGCAAAGTACACATTTCCGATGTGGCTGTATGTTGCAGTAACTGGGGTTATTGTATATTTGATGATCAGTCCTTATTATAACTGATATGCGTTTAATTTGTATCAAAGGCTTTTTTCTTTTCGGTTTTCTTCTTGTAAACCTTAATACTCAGGCCCAATGTGCCATGTGTAGAGCTACATTAGAAAATAATATCAGTAATGGTGAAACCGGAATAGCTGCAGGGATAAACACAGGTATTTTGTACTTATTTTTTGCCCCATATATATTGGCGGGGGTTATCGCATATTTCTGGTACAAAAACAGTAAAGAAAATGCCCGAAAAGAGCTTCTTAAGCGCGCTATTCCACGGTAACTGCCCACGTTGTCGGGAGGGAAAAATGTTCAAGTACTCTGCTCTTAAACTCAATCGTTTTGCAGAGATGCATAAGGAATGTCAGCAATGCGGGTTTAAATTTGAACCTGAACCTGGTTTCTATTATGGAGCAATGTTCGTTAGTTACGCCTATTCTGTAGCGATAATAATAACCGTGGCTTTAGCGCTGAAGGTACTTATCCATCCGGGAGTGTTCGATTATATCTTGTGGGCAACTGTTTTAAACTTGATTTTAGTACCTTTTAATTTCAGGTTTTCCAGGATAGCTTTTCTGCATTTCTTTGGTGGCGCCAAGTATCTGCCCAGGTAATAAGAATTAAGCCCTGCTTTTCTTATTTTTATCGCAAAACACAGCTTACCCTTGAGAGCCTTTATCCTCATTTTTATTTCGTTGCTCCTTTTTGCTTTTTCGTTTTGGCAACAAGGCAAGCAACCTCTTGGCGCCAAGACTGCAGAGACTGAAACCATACAAGCACGACTCAATAGAATATTAGACCAGATTCAGTTGGAGTTAATAACTCCTAAAACTTCATGGTCTGATATTCCAGAAAGCTTGTTGAATAGGGGTGTAAATGTAATTAAAGTAAAGGAGGGAAATATTCTTGAATGGAAAGACCATGCCATTGTTGCCGATATCCGGATGCTGGGTACACTTGATAGATGGACTTATTTTAAGAACCCCTCTTTCGATTACCTTTCAAGGATATATATAGATGTTGATGACAATGTACTTGCTGTCATTGTCTTACTTAAAAAGGATTATAAAATAAGTAACCGTTATCTCTCACCTTTCAGTAATGCTGAAATATTTGATCGGGATAATGTACAGATATTGTTTCCATCATCTGAGGACGGAGCCATTTACTATAGATCTGATTTACTTTTCAATGTATTACTCCCATCATCAGTTGCTAGTGAAGAGTACAACAACTATTTATTGTACATAGTACTATTAGCCATTGTATTGTTTAGTTCCGGGATTTTGTTTTTGATTAATCAGCTTATACGGAAAAGGCAATTTGGATTCGCAGTACTCTCATTATTCATTTTAATAGTACTGCTTCGGGCCTTACTTCTATGGATTCGCTTTCCGGCTGCTTTTATTGATCATCCGGTTACAAATCCAGCTTACTTTGCATCTTCATGGATAAGTCCATCCATGATCGACCTATTATTAAATGCATTTCTTCTTCTGATATTAGTGTATACTTTGTTTGGTTTTTATACAAGGTTAAAAGTATTAAGGGATTTATATTTCGCTCCTGTATGGGTTAAGATATTGTCTGTCACAGCTCTATTTGCCTTAATCCTTTTTAGCTTTTTACTGATATGGGTAAGTTATCAATCCATTTATCATAACTCTGCTATTAGTTTTGATATAACCGACTCAATTCGATTTGATTTGCTTAGAGTACTTGCTTTTTTAGGCATTGTACTGATATCGGCAGTCTTTTTCTTTCTTACACACATTGTTATACAGGTTTCACGCTTAGCTCTTAAAAGCAGAACATTGCGAAGTGTTTCATGGCTATTGGCCCTTGTCATATTTGTAGTAATTAATGTTTATAACAAACAATTTTACTTTACTCCACTACTTATTGTAGTCATTTATTTAATAATTGTAAACCTGCTTAATCTCTATAAGACGGCTTCTAAAATAAGCTTCATGTCATTTGTCTACTTTTTTACAATGGCATTCTGTTCTTCTTTAGTAGGTACTTTTGCTATTATTCATTTTGAGGCTGAAGAGCAATCATCAATGCAAAGAAAATTTGCCAACGAGTTTTTGCTTGAGCGTGATGACCTGGCGGAGTTTCTGTTGTATGAAGCCAGGCCGAAAATAGCAAACGACTTATTTATTCAATCGAGACTCTCCAGCCCGTTTTTAAGTAAAGAAACCATCAAGCAAAAAATTAAGCAAGTTTATTTAAGCAGGTATTTTGATAAATATAATGTAGATGTAAAGTTGTTCAGTTCAAACGGTGTGTCATACGATCAGCGTAACATTGAAGGTCTTCCTGATTTACTTTCAAGAATACAGGAAGACACACAAAGAACAGGATACAATAACATTTATTTTATTAGCGATGCTGGAAGAGATATTTTTAAAAGGTATTTCACTTTAATTCCGATTGAAAGACACGGTACCTTGACAGGCTTTGTTGTACTTGATCTCAGTTTGAAGAGAATTATACCTGATAATGTTTATCCGGAATTATTGGTGGACACAAGGTTTTTACAGCCTTATAGAGATCGCAATTTTAGCTTTGCTTTATTTGAGAATGAAAAAGTACAATATACTTCAGGTGATTTCAATTACTGGACTACAATTGTACAAGAACTATTTAGCAGAACTGAAACTAACAGGGGAGTCAATTATGAAAAATATTTGCATAGCCTGGTTGAGGATGAGGGGGGGCGTATAGCAATAGTCTCCTCCCGTTGGAATTATATGGAGAAAGTTACAGCAGGATTCTCCTTTTTGTTTTTGCTTCATTTAGCAATTATTCTTTTACTAATTGTTGTTTATGGCTTGTACAGCTTAATTACTGGAAGCAGACTTAATTATTCAGCACGAATTCAGTTTTATCTTAATCTGGCTTTCTTTCTGCCATTAATTATTATGAGCATAACTGTGTTAGGCTTAATGAGTACTTCATTCAGGGAAGAGCAGAATGAGGATTTTCTTGAAAGGGCCAGAAACCTGGCCATTAGGATACAGCAGGTGCTGGATGAAAGAGATGAGTCTTCTGAGAGTGAGGAGCTCTTTCAGCATGTTGCCGAAGTAGCTTCACTCGCTAATGTTGAGTTAAATATATTTGATGTTTCGGGCAAACTATATTTAAGTAGTCAGCCACAGATTTACGAGAGTCATATTCAATCCATTTATCTGAACCCGAAAGCTAAGTCAGATATTATTGATAAAGCTATGCAGTCGGTAGTAATAGAAGAACGTCTGGGAAGGCTGCAATTTTACAATGCCTATGCTGCTTTGCGTTCAGCTGGTTCAGGTGAGTTATTGGGTGTATTGAGCATTCCAAGTTATGATTCAGGTTACTTGATTGAGCGTGCGCGTATTACTGTGCTGGCCAATATTATGAATGTATTTACCCTGCTGTTTTTCCTGTTTTTACTTATATCATTTTTTACTAGCAAGTGGCTTACCTTTCCACTTCGGTTTATTACCCAAAAACTAAGAAGAACTACTCTTACTGGCCAGAATCAGCCCTTGGCTTGGGCTGCACAAGATGAAATTGGCCTGATGGTAAGTGAGTATAACCGCATGCTTAAAAATCTCGAATTGAGTAAAACACAATTGGAGCGTTCGCAACTGGAAGCAGCCTGGAGAGAAATTGCCCAGCAGGTTGCTCATGAAATTAAAAACCCGCTAACCCCAATGAAGCTTACACTTCAGCATTTACAGCATACATTAACTACAGGGGAATTTGACAAACAAAAGTATGAGCGTTCATTGGATGCTTTGTTGAAGGAAGTAGATACACTCAATGGTATTGCAAGTTCTTTCAGCACTTTTGCAAAAATGCCAAAACCTATTCAAACAAGACTTGATCTTTCAATGATTGTTAATAATACTGCTGAGCTCTATAGCAGTCAGGGATTTTCTGATATTCGAATAGATGAGTTAGTTCAGGAAGCTTACATTATGGCTGATGAGCAATTGTTAAGCAGAATAGTTTCTAATCTTGTATTGAACGCCATACAAGCAGCTTCTGACGATGAGACTATTTCGGTTCGCCTAAGCCTTATTAGAAAGGGTAAGGAGTATGTGTTAAGTATTAAAGACAATGGCAGGGGGATTTCAGATGAAATGAAAAACAAGATTTTTCTACCCAGATTTACTACAAAGCAAAGTGGATCTGGAATTGGACTAGCCATTGTTAAACAAGGTGTAGAGTATTTCAATGGTAAAGTTTGGTTTGAATCTACCTCTTCCAAAGGCACAATATTTTATATCAGTTTCCCGGTAGCCTGATGCGGATCGTATTGGTTACGATATATTTTTTTGCTTTTACTTGTGCTACTTTGGCACAAAATGATAAGTCGGTTTCTATTTTGATTTCTGTTAAAGAAGGTGTTAGTAAAATTAAGTTAACTGAAATCCCTTATGTTCCAGGTTCAGTCAAAATATCTGATGAAAGTGTAAATATCAGGGAAGACATAGACCTTCTGCATGTTTATACAACATCTTCATTGGCTATTGACTCAATAAAAATATCTTTTACGATGTTACCTGAAGAATTTCATAAGGTACATTATAATAGAAGCATAGGTTCGTACGACTCCATGAAGTTTAACCGAAACAAGTCATCTCAAGTACAGGGCTGGATACCTTTGCAGCAAGATGCTGTATTACCTTCAAGTAGTTTAAATAAGAGTGGAAGTTTAACAAGAGGTGTAGCTTTTGGTAATACTCAAAATATGGGTATGACTTCCAGCCTAAATCTAGTGTTGGATGGAAAGTTAAGCGATGATGTCAACATTCGTGCAATTATCAGTGATCAGAATATTCCCTTTCAGCCTGAAGGCAATACAGAGAACCTTCAAAATCTTGATCAGGTTTTTGTTGAGCTATCGGGCAAGAATTTCTCTGTACAGGCGGGAGATCTTTTATTGTCGTCAGCACCAAGCAATTATTTTTTAAACTACAGAAGAAGTTTACAGGGCTTGCAACTGACATCCGAAAGAAACATTGCCGGTCAAAAAGCGGAAACCCAACTTTTGGCAGGCTTGTTAAAGGGAAAATTCACTACAGTCAATGTATCTGTAAACGATGGGGTGGCTGGGCCTTACCGCATACCTGGCCCGGGTGCTGAAAAATTTGTAATTATATTAGCCAATTCAGAAAGAGTTTTCCTTGACGGGCAACAGTTGCAAAGAGGTTTTAATCATGATTATATAATTGATTACAACCTTGGTGAAATCACTTTCACAAATAAGATCATACTTACAAGGTATTCACGTGTTCGTATTGAATACGAGTATACAAATCTGCAATACCAGCGTAGCGTAACAGCAGCTCGTCATACGCAGCAATATGCAAAAAAAAATGAGCTTACGGTCAATTGGTACCGAGAGCGGGATAATCCATTTAGCCCGCAATTCATGGAATTTGATGAAGATACTTACCGTTTATTGGCATCAGCTGCTGACCATCCGGAGGGTATATCAATAAAACGTGCAGATAGTGTGGCGTTTAATCAACAAAAGACTTTGTATAAAAAGCTATACAAACAGGTTGCCGGGCAAGTGTATGAAGTATATGAATACTCTATCAATCCTGATAGTGCCTTTTATCAACTCAGTTTTTCTTACATGGGAACAAACAAAGGAAATTATGTTGAGCAAAGAGGCACGGCCAACCATAAAGTGTATATATGGGTGGAACCAATTGCCGGAGTTCTGCAAGGTGATTACGAACCTGTAATTTTACTTCAAACGCCAACAGAGCGACAATTACTAAGTATCAGTAATACAACGAAGATAAATGAATACGAAAATGTTCAGGTGGAGTACGCCTCATCGGTATTTGATCAGAATAATCTTTCGGATATTGACAATGCAAATGATAAGGGCCATGCCCTTCGTTTAAGTCTTAATTCTTCAGGAAGGGAAATGCCGGGTTTAACTAATTATACTTTGCATGTTTTTGCAGATGCAGAGTTGAACACCCGGAACTTTAATGGTATTGACCGTTTCAGGTTAATGGAATTTGAACGTGATTGGAATATTTCTCCTGAATTACTCGAATTGGAAGCTCGACAACATTTTATCAACACAGGATTTTCTCTCACCAAATCTGCAAGTGAAAAAATTACTTATAGGGTAGGCCTCCGCAGTAAAAAAGATGCATTCAGTGGCTTGCAACAAGAAGCAAGTATTTTACACCGCGTTGGAAAATTTCAATTTAGCGGACAAGCTTTTTTGCTTAATGCTGATCAGCACAATGAAATTCATAGCAATTGGACCAGGGTAAATACGGAACTGAGCTATGCAGCAGGAAAGGTTGTTCCCGGTTATGGTTTCAGATCGGACAACAATCAGATGCGGTATATACTAACAGATTCACTTGCCGGTTCATGGATGAATTTTGAAGAGCACCGCTTCTTTATACGAAATGGAAAGGAGAGTCCCTACCTTTTTGAATTGGCACATAGCATTCGTGATGATAAATTACCCCTTTCGGGAGATTTAATACCTGCTTCCAAAGCACACACCAGTACCTTGAGTTGGGGGATAAGACCGGCCGATCAACGAAGTTTTCAATTGAGCCTCGTGCACCGCCATGTGGATAATTATGATCAGTTGGGTTATGTGGTGCCTAACGCAGCATTGAATGGCAGACTTGATTGGAAGCATCACTTTTTTGATAAACATATTCGTATCGATTTAACATATACGCTTAACAATAGTCGCGAGTTAAGAAGGGAATATACCTATATACAAGTGCCTGCAGGTCAAGGCACACATACCTGGCGGGATGAAAATGGGGATGGAGTGCAAGACATCAGCGAGTTTTACGAAGCCATTAACTTTGACGAGCGCAATTATATCAGGGTACTTTTACCGGGTTCTGATTTTGTGCCGGCATATGAGAGCATGTTGAATTACCGTATGCATGCAGACTTGCCACGTGCATGGAAGCAAGAAACTGGTCTAAAGAAAGTGCTTTCTACTTTTTCCAACCTGAGTACATGGCAGAGTACAGCCAAAACTACATCTGCAAGTCTTTTGGATAGGGCTGCTTCATTCTGGCATATTACTGATAGCCATGATTTATTGGCTGGGCGTGAGTTGTTTAGGAATACCTTATTTTTTAACCGGGCGCATCCTGTGTATGGGGCCGAACTCAATTATAGTAGTAACTCAAACAAACGTCTGCATATAGCCGGTTTTGAATCAGAGCAATCTGAAATGATGCAATTGATAAGTCGTATAAATATGGCATCTCAGTATATGTTTCAGCTCAAGGTCGATGATCAAGCGCGAACAGTTGCCTCCGATTTTTTGAACGGAAGAAATTACGAAATCCGACAAAGACAATATGCACCATCGCTTGCGTGGCAACCTTTCAACTATTTTCGTATAACTGGTCGTTATGCCTTGATGAACAAGCACGGGGAGCGGAGATCAGAAGAGGGGAGTACCGAATCGGCAAAGCATAAAGAATGGAGCACAGAATTGCGATGGAATAAAAGTTTAGAAAGTAATTTTCAGTTTCAATTAAGGTGGATCGAAATAGAATACGCTGGAACTACAAATAATGCCCTGGCTTATGAACTTCTTAATGCCCTGCAGCCGGGAAATAATATTACCTGGTCGATGAATTACCTGAGAAAACTTGGGAGTGGTATGCAAATGAGTTTGAATTATGAAGGTCGAAAGAGTGCTGAATTTAAAACTGTGCATATTGGTAGGGTAATGATTACTGCTTTATTTTGATTTTTACTTATCAATATTTATTAATCATAGATTTAAAAATACATGCTAGAGAATGTTGATTTAAAATATCCTATCGGGAAATTTGTTAAACCCGTACCTATCACTAAAGATTTGTGTGATGAATACATTCATGATATTGA